>JAQGMQ010000595.1 GCA_028292305.1 Rhodoferax sp. | reverse complement strand
CGCCTGCGAGCGATCCGCCGCCAGCGCAAACGCCCTCGCCGAATCCCGATAGGACAAGGTCGCCGAAATCAACGGCTTCACATCCACCAGCCCCTTGTTGAGGAAATCCACCGCCATCGCAAACTCCTCGTGAAACCGAAACGCCCCCCGCAGATCGAACTCCTTCGCCACGATCATGTTGATCGGCAACGTCATGTCGCCGCCCAGCCCCACCTGCAGAATGATGCCGCGCGGCCGCACCGCTTCCATCGCGCCACGCAGCGCCCGCTCGTTGCCGCTGGCCTCGAACAACACATCGAACGTCCCCTTGTCCGCCATGAAGCGCTTCAGGCCGTCAGGCTCGTCCGCCACGTTCACCACTTCATCGGCACCCACCTTCAAGGCCTTGCCCAGCGTATGCGCACTGACATCGGTGGCCACGATGTGCCCGGCCCCGGCGCGGCGGGCCGCAATGATCACCAGCGCGCCGATCGGTCCACAGCCGGTGACCAACACCTTCTTGCCCGTCAGTGGCCCGGCGCGGCGCACCGCGTGCAGCGCCACCGACAGCGGCTCGGCCATGGCGCCTTCGCCGTCGCTCACGCTGTCGGCCAGCTTGTGCGCCTGGTGCGTCTCGACCACGATCTCCTGGCGGAACGCGCCCTGCACATGCGGGTTGCGCATGGCGCTGCCGTAGTAGCGCATGTCCAGGCAGTGGTTCTGCAGCCCCTCCTGGCAGTACTTGCACAGCCCGCAGGGCCGGCTCGGGCTCACGGCAATACGTTCGCCGGCCTTGAAGCCGGTGACGCCTTCGCCCACCGCGTCGATGACACCGGCAACCTCATGGCCGAGCACCATCGGTTCCTGGATGCGGATGGTGCCGAAGCCGCCATGCTGGTAGTAGTGCAGGTCCGACCCGCAGATGCCGCCGCAGCGCACCCGCACGCGCAGCTGGCCTGGGCCGAGGTCGGCGGTGGGAAAGGTCTCGACGCGCAAATCGCCGGGGGCGTGAATGACTAGGGCTTCCATGGCTGTGACTGTCTCCGTTTTTTGGTTGAGCCTGCATTATTTCTGAACCGGCGGCCGGTTCGGCGCCTATTTCAGGCCGCGCGGCGCAACGCCCGCGCCCGCGCCTCGAGCCCGCGCACGATCACATCGGTCCAGGCGTCAAAGCCGCTGCCCAATGGCCGGTCGGTGCCGCTCGACCAGCGCAGCAAGAATGCCTTGTTCTCCAACGCGCCGAGGTGCCGGGCCAGCGCCGGTTGCCGCACCGCGTCGACACGCGCCAGCTGGGCGCGGCAGGCGGCTTCCCATTCGCCGACGTCCTCGGCGGGTGCTGCCGAAAGCTCCAGCGTGGCGAAGCCGCACATCGCGGCAATGACCACGTTGTAGGCGTCGACCAGCGCCGCGCCGTCGAAGCCCGCGTCTTCCAGCAGCCGCACCACATGGTCGAGCAATACCGCGTCGAACGCGGCGTTGCCCAGCATTTCACTGGCCACCAGCGGCGCCAGTTTGGGGTGCCGCTGCAGCATGCCGCGGTAGCGGTGCAGCAAGGCGCGCAGCCGGTCTTGCCAGCGGCCCGGCGCAATGTCGTCGGCCACGCCGTTCATGACCCGCGCGGCGGCACCCGAGATCAACGCGTTGCGGCTGGGCACATGCCAATAGATGGCGGCCGGGGCCACGCCCAGTTGCGCAGCCAGTTCGCGGATGTTGAAGGCCTGCGGACCGTGCGCGTCGATCAGCGCCAGCGCGGCATCGAGGATGCGCTCGCGGCCCAGCACCGGCGCGGCCGCGGCACCGCGCGCCAGGGGCAGCTTGCGCGGGCGGCCAACGCGGGGTTTGACGGGTACGGCGGTCTTGGGCAAAACGGAGATTTCAAAGAACGAAAGGCTTCCATTTTAGGCCGGGTCACGGTAATTAACCACTGTTCAATTTTAATTGAACGTTGTACAATTAATTTCAGCAAGACGCTCAACCCTGTTTATCTGAAGGAATCTCCCATGCGTGAAGTCCCAACCGGCGCCTTCGAAGGCGGCTGCGCTTTTGTCGAAGGCGAATTCGTGCCCCTGTCCGAAGCCAAGATCTCGATGTTCGACTGGGGCTTCACCCGCTCCGACGTCACCTACGACGTGGCCACCACCTGGAAGGGCGCGTTCTTCCGGCTCGACGCCCACATGGACCGCTTCTTCGCCAGCCTGGAGAAGATGCGCCTGGCCATCCCCTACAGCCGCGCCGAGCTGCGCGAGATCCTGCACGGCGTGGTGCGCGCCGGCGGCCTGCAGGATGCCTATGTGGCGATGGTCTGCACCCGCGGCGTGCCGCCGCGCGGCGCCCGCGATCCGCGCATGGCGCAAAACCGCTTCTACGCCTACGCCCTGCCCTATGTGTGGATCGCCTCGCGCGAGAAGCAGCTGGCCGGGCTCGACCTGCACATCAGCGAACGCCAGCGCATCCCGGCCACATCGGTCGACCCGACGGTGAAGAACTACCACTGGATGGACCTGGTGCAGTCGCTCTACGACGCCTACGACCTGGGCCGCGACACCAGCTGCGTGGTCGACGCTGCCGGCAACATCACGGAGGGCCCGGGCTTCAATGTGTTCATGGTGAAAGACGGCGTGGTGCACACGGCCGATGCCGGCGTGCTCGAAGGCATCTCGCGCCGCACCGCCATCGAACTATGTCAACGGCTGCAGATTCCGATCCACATCGCCCCCGTGCCCGCCGCCGCCTTGCGCCAGGCCGACGAGGTGTTCCTGACCTCTTCCGGCGGCGGCATCCTGCCTATCGCCAAGCTCGACGGCGTGCCACTGCCGCATTTCCCCGGGCCGGTGGCGGGCAAGCTGTATGACGCTTACTGGGCGATCCATGACGAGGCACCTTACCGGGACGTCGTGCGCTACGGCCCTGCCGCGGCATAAGCGCAACACACAAAGTCCCTTTGCAAGGGAATGAAGTAAAGTGGCTGGATGAGCTTTTCTGCGGACCCGCCCGACCCGTTGCAACTGCACATCGCTTGGGATCCAGCCAAAGCACAATCAAATCTCGCCAAACATCGAATTGGTTTGCGCAAGCGGCGACGGTGCTGAACGATGCGCTGGCGGTCTCGGTATTCGACGCCGCGCACAGTGACTTTGAAGAGCGCTGGTTCACGCTTGGCAGGTCGAGCCACGGCAAGTTGTTGGCGGTGTCGCATACTTACGCGGCAAAGGGTCCGGCCGACGTCGATGTGAGAATTATTTCGGCGCGCGAAGCCACCAGGTCGGAGCGCAGAACTTATGAAGACGAGCTTCGCTAGACCAATTGGAAACAGTAAATCTCATGACCGCAAATAACATCCCCGACAGTGAC
>JAQGMQ010000509.1 GCA_028292305.1 Rhodoferax sp. | reverse complement strand
ACGGGACAAGTCCTGTGCCGATGACTCTTTGGTCCTGCGCCGATCTTTTGCCTGCGCGCGGGCAAAAAAAAGCCGCTAATTCCTTAGCGGCTTTTCTCTACGACTTGCGTCGATATTAGGTGTGGTGCCCAGAACTGGACTCGAACCAGCACGCCTTGCGGCGCTGCGACCTGAACACAGTGCGTCTACCAATTTCGCCATCTGGGCCCACGAGTTTGAGTATAACATAGCAAAAATGGACTCTCGGGCTCGGCCGTAAAAAGTTGCAGTCTGGATCGCATTATTCATCCCACCCCGTGGCCCAAAGGGACCCACGCAGACGAAAGCATATTTATCAAAACGACTAGCCAAACCAGTGGTCTCCTGGACGAAATCGAAGGAACTATCCAGGGACACCGTGACGGGCACGGATTCGTACTCCGCGACGACGGCGAATCCGACATCTACCTCCCCTCCAACGAAATGCGCGCGGTGCTGCACAAGGACCGCGTCAAGGTCCGCATCGTGCGCAGCGACCGCAAAGGCCGCCCCGAAGGCCGCGTCGTTGAAATTGTCGAGCGCCCGCCGCAGCCCATCATCGGCCGGCTGCTGCAGGAAAGCGGCATCTGGCTCGTCGCCCCCGAAGACAAACGCTACGGCCAGGACGTGCTGATCCCCAAGGGCGCCACCGGCACGGCCAAGCCCGGCCAGGTGGTGGTGGTCGAGCTGACCGAGCCGCCCGCACTGTTCGGCCAGCCCGTGGGCCGCGTGAAGGAAGTGCTCGGCGAGGTCGACGACCCCGGCATGGAAATCGAGATCGCGGTGCGCAAATATGACGTGCCGCACATCTTCTCGGACGCCTGCATCGCCCTGGCGCGCGGCCTGCCCGACAAGGTGCGCCCGCAGGACAAGAAGAACCGCGTCGACCTGACCGATGTGCCCCTGGTCACCATCGACGGCGAAGACGCGCGCGACTTCGACGATGCCGTGTATTGCGAGCCGGCCAAGGTCGGCCGCGGCAAGGGTTGGCGGCTGTTGGTGGCGATCGCCGACGTGAGCCACTACGTGGAAAACGGCTCGGCCATCGACATCGACGCCTACGACCGCGCCACCAGCGTCTACTTCCCGCGGCGCGTCATTCCGATGCTCCCCGAAAAGCTGTCCAACGGCCTGTGTTCGCTGAACCCGGACGTCGAGCGTCTGTGCATGGTGTGCGACATGCTGGTCACGGCCAAGGGCGAGGTGCATGCGTACCAGTTCTATCCGGCGGTGATGTTCAGCCATGCCCGTTTCACCTACACCGAGGTGGCGGCGATCCTGGGCAATACCCGCGGCCCCGAGGCCACGCGCCGCAAGGAACGCGTGCCCGATCTGCTGAACCTGCACGACGTGTACCGCGCGCTGCTGGTGGCCCGCCAGGCACGCGGTGCGGTCGACTTCGAAACGGTGGAAACGCAGATCGTCTGCGACGAGTCCGGCCGCATCGAGAAGATCATTCCGCGTACCAGGAACGAAGCCCACAAGCTGATCGAAGAGGCCATGCTGGCCGCGAACGTCTGCAGCGCCGACTACATCGCCCAGGGCAAGCAGCCCGGCCTGTTCCGTGTGCACGAAGGCCCGACGCCCGAGAAGATCGAGATGTTGCGCAACTACCTGAAGGCCACCGGCGTGGGCATGACGGTCAGCGACGACCCCAAGCCCGGTGAGTTCCAGGCCATCGCCGCCGCCACCAAGGACCGGCCCGACGCGCAGCAGATCCATTCGATGCTGCTGCGCTCGATGCAGCAGGCCATCTACACGCCGACCAACAGCGGCCATTTCGGCCTGGCGTTCGAGGCCTACACCCACTTCACCAGCCCGATCCGGCGCTACCCCGACCTGCTGGTGCACCGCGTCATCAAGGCGATCCTGGCGCACCGCAAGTACCAGTTGCCGGTGTTGCCGATCCCCGGCGAGGCGCATGCCAAGCTGGCCAAGCGGCTGCTGAAGAACAACAGCTCGCGGCTGAACGGCAAGGTGGCCGACCCCGATCTGAAGATCAAGAAGATCAGCCCCGAAACGCTGGCCTGGCAGGCCGCCGGCCTGCATTGCAGCGCCAACGAGCGCCGCGCCGACGAGGCCAGCCGCGATGTGGAAGCCTGGCTCAAGTGCAAGTACATGCGCGAGCACCTGGGCGAGGAATACGGCGGCGTGGTCACCTCGGCGACGAGCTTCGGCATCTTCGTGACGCTCGACGCGATGTACGTCGAAGGCCTGGTGCACATCACCGAACTCGGTGGCGAATACTTCAAGTTCGACGAGGCGCGGCAAGAGCTGCGTGGCGAACGCACGGGCATCCGTTACGCCATCGGCACGCGGGTGCAGGTGCAGGTCAGCCGGGTCGACCTGGACGGCCGCAAGATCGACTTCCGCCTGATCCGCGAAGGCGAGGAACTCATCTCGCGGGCGATGAAGGACAAGGGCGCGCCGCGCGAAGGTGGCGGTGGCCGTGGCCACGGCGACGGGTTTGCGTCCAAGTCATCGGGCCGCCGCTCGGGCCACAAGGATGGGTCCGCGCCGCAGGAGCGCCAGCCATCTGCCCAGCCAGCCAAGTCGGCTGGCCGCAAGGCCACGGCGCAGAAGAAGAGCCGCAACCGGCGCTAGGATTCACGGCATTCGACGCATAGGCGGGCCGCTTTTGAAGCGGCCTGCCTTTTTTCCACCCTCAGAGGAGATACAAAAATGAGTTCATCGAATAAGGTTGCCATCGTCACCGGCGCGGGTTCTGGCGTGGGCCGTGCGGCGGCGCTGGCCCTCTTGAAAGACGGCTACAGCGTGGCGCTGGCCGGGCGCCGACTGGAGCCGCTGGAGCAGGTGATCGCCGAAGCCGGCGCGGGCAGCCGCGGGCTGGCGATTTCCACCGACGTGTCCGACGCGGCCTCGGTGGAAGCGCTGTTTGCAGCCACGGTCAAGGCTTTCGGCCGGGTCGACGTGTTGTTCAACAACGCCGGCGTGAACGCGCCCGGCATCCTGCTGGAAGACCTCACGCTCGACCAGTGGAAAAACGTGGTCGACATCAACCTGACGGGCATGTTCCTGTGCATCCAGCAGGCCTTCCGCGTGATGAAGTCGCAGACCCCGCGGGGTGGCCGCATCATCAACAACGGCTCGATTTCGGCCCATGCGCCGCGGCCCAATTCCATTGCCTACACGGCCACCAAACACGCGGTGCAGGGTCTGACCAAGACCGCAGCGCTCGACGGCCGCAAGTACGACATCGCCGTCGGCCAGATCGACATCGGCAACGCCGCCACCGAAATGGCGATGCGCATGGCCAAAGGTGTGCCGCAGGCCAACGGCGAGATCGCCATCGAGCCGCTGATGGATGTCAACATCGTCGGCCAGTCGGTGCTGTACATGGCCAACCTGCCGCTTGAGGCGAACGTGTTGTTCCACACGGTGATGGCCACCAAGATGCCTTTCGTCGGCCGCGGCTGACCCGGCCAAGGCACCGCAAGAGGCTGGTGGCTTTCGGGTCGCCGGCCTTTTTTTCGTCCGCACGACGACCAGTCGAAAAATATGAATCGATAAATATGTCGATTTAATATATTATTTGGCCATGTTTATCGACCTTGATGCCGAAGCCACGCCCGCGACTCCGGGCGAAGGCGACGCCAACAAGACCGAAGCCGCCTACCGCGTCCTGCGCCAGGCCATCCTCGACGCCAGCCTGCACCCCGGCGCGCCGCTGCGCCCCAGCGCCTTGCAGACCGCCTACGGCATGGGCTGGACGCCGTTGCGCGAGGCGCTGTCGCGGCTGGAGGCCGAGCGGCTGGTGACCACCCAGCGCAACCGCGGTTTTGCCGTGGCACCGGTGTCGCTGGCCGAACTCGACGACCTGACGCGGGCGCGCCGCGCGCTCGAGCTGCCTTTGCTGGCCGAATCCATCGAACACGGCGACAAGGCCTGGGAAGACGGCCTGATCCTGGCCCACTACCGCCTGAAGAGCCAGGCCCTGCCGGCCACCGCCTGGCGCGACGCCGACATCAGCCGCTGGCTCGATCTGCACCAGGCATTCCACCTGGCGCTGCTGGGCGGAGGCCGCAGCAGCTGGCTGCTGTTTTTCTACCGCCAGACCATGGACCAGGAACGCCGCCACCACCGCGTGCTGATGATCGCGCCGCTGCTGCGCCAGGCCGCTTGCGACGGCGGCCATGCCGGTACGGCAACTGCCGCCATGGCGGCGTTGCGCGACGCCGTCACCATCGACCACCACACCGCGCTGATGGAAGCCGTGCTGGCCCGCGATCTGCCAGGCGCGAGCGCGCTGATGGCCGAACACCTGGCCTACAAAGGGCAGGTGTTTGCGCATTCCGAGGCCGAGGCCGAGGCCGAGGCTCGGCAGCCGCGCCGCCGCGGCCGGCCGGCCAAAGCTCCCGCCCACTGAATCCACTTTTCTACTTTACCCACCATGCACACCCTGCAAACCTGCCAACAGCTTGACGCCACCGACCCGCTCGCCGCCTTGCGCGACCAGTTCACCCTGCCCGAGGGTGTGATCTACCTCGACGGCAATTCCCTCGGCGTGTTGCCCAAAACCGCTGCGGCCCGCGTCGCCGAGGCCGTGACCGAGGAATGGGGCCAGGGCCTGATCCGCTCGTGGAACAGTGCCGGCTGGTTCAGCCTGCCGCAGCGGCTGGGCGACAAGATCGCGCGCCTGGTGGGCGCCAAGCCGGGCGAACTGGTGGCCACCGACAGCACCTCGATCAACCTCTACAAGGTGCTCAGCGCCGCGCTGCACATCGCGGGCGAGGACGCGCCCGCGCGCAAGCTCATCGTCAGCGAACGCAGCAATTTCCCGACCGACCTGTACATCGCCGAAGCCCTGTGCAAGGAGCGTGGCTACCGGCTGCAACTGGTCGAGCCCGACGAGATTGCCGCCGCACTCACCCCCGAGGTGGCGGTGCTGATGCTGACCCACGTCAACTACCGCACCGGCGCCATGCACGACATGGCGGCCGTGACCGCAGCCGCGCACGCCGCCGGCATCCTGACCGTCTGGGACCTGGCCCACAGCGCCGGCGCGGTGCCGGTCGACCTGAACGGCGCCGGTGCCGATTTCTCGATCGGCTGCGGCTACAAGTACCTGAACGGCGGCCCCGGCGCGCCGGCCTTCGTGTGGGTGCACCCGCGCCACGCCGACCGCTTCTGGCAGCCCTTGGCCGGCTGGTGGGGCCACGCCAGCCCGTTTGCGTTCACGCCCGACTACCAACCCGCGCCGGGCATCGGCCGCTACCTTTGCGGTACCCAGCCCATCCTCAACATGACGGCGCTCGATTGCGGGCTGGACACCGTGCTCGCCGCCGAGCCGCTGGGCGGCATGGCGGCGCTGCGCGCCAAGTCGCTGGCGCTGACCGATCTGTTCATCGCCCTCGTGGCACAGCGCTGCGGCGGCCATGGCATCGGGCTGGCCACGCCGCGCGACCACGCCGCCCGCGGCTCGCAGGTGTGCCTCACGCGTGAACACGGCTTGGGCGGCGCCGACTCGGGCGCGTTCGCCATCGTGCAGGCGCTGATCGCGCGCGGCGTGATCGGCGACTACCGTGCCGGCGACGGCGGCGCGCACAAGGACATCCTGCGCTTCGGCCTGACACCGCTGTACATCGGGTTCGCCGACGTCTGGCATGCGGTGGAACACCTGCGCCAGGTGCTGGAGTCGGGAGAGTGGCAACAACCCGCCTTCAACCAGAAGCACGCGGTGACCTGAAGCCATGCTGAGCTGGGAACAACTCGACGCGATGCCGCTGCCGCCGGCCGTGGCGCGCATGCCTTACGGCCCGGCGCCGCAGCAGTTCGGCGAGCTGCGCCTGCCGGCGGGCACCGGCCCGCATCCGGTCATCGTGCTGGTCCACGGCGGTTGTTGGCGCAACCGCTACGACCTGGTCTACGTCACGCGCCTGGCCGCCTGGCTCACGGCGCGCGGCTGGGCCACCTGGACCATCGAGTACCGGCGCCTGGGCGACCCGGGTGGGGGCTGGCCCGGCACGCTGCTGGACGCGGGCGCCGCGGTCGACGCCTTGCGCGACCTGGCGAAGACGGCACCGCTGGACCTGACGCGCATCATCGCGGCAGGCCATTCGGCAGGCGGCCAGCTGGCACTGTGGCTGGCCAGCCGGGCGCAGCTGCCAGCCGACTCAGACCTGTTCCGGGCCGACCCGCTGCCGCTGGCTGGCGTGCTTGGCCTGGCGGCGATCTGCGACCTCGACCGCTTTCGCATCGGCCCCGCCGACACCTGCCATGCGGCGGTCGACCTGCTGCTGCAAGGCGGGCCCGCGCAAGTGCCTCGGCGTTATGCCGAAGCCTCGCCGCTGCGGCGCCTGCCGCTGGGTGTGCGCCAGGCGCTGGTGCAGGGCGAGGAGGAC
>JAQGMQ010000589.1 GCA_028292305.1 Rhodoferax sp. | reverse complement strand
GACCGCCAAGCTGCTGCGCTTGGCCAACAGCGCCAGCTTCGGCCTGAGCCGCAGCGTGGGCACGCTGGACGACGCCATCAGCCTGGTCGGCATGGGCCGGGTGCGCACGCTTGGCCTGGCGGCGTCGATGGGTGATGCCTTCCCCGTGGCCGAAGGGCTGGACCGCGCCGAGTTCTGGCGCAGCTGCATGGTCAGCGCGGGTTATGCGCAATGGCTGTCGGCGCAGTTGGGCATGGACGGCAGCCAGGCCTGGCTGGCCAGCATGATGGTGCGGCTGGGTGAACTGATGATCGCCCAGGCCCAGCCGGCGAGCCTGGCCGAGATCGAGAAGATGCCGCACCAGCCCGGCGGCCGCTGGGAGCGCGAGGCCCGGCTCACCGGCTTCAGCGAGGGCCAGATCACCGCCGAACTGGCGCGCCGTTGGAACTTCCCACCCGAGATCGTGCGCGCGCTCGACACCTCGTCCGACCCGATGGCCGCCAAACCCTTCGACCGGCTGGGCGCCATCGTGCACCTGGCCATGCTGTTGGCCGACATGCCACCCGGCGGCCCTGAGATGCTGGACGCGCTGCCGGACGACGTGGTGCATGCGCTGCAACTCAACCCGGAATGGATGCGCGCGAAGTTTCCGACACCGGAATCGTTCGTCGGCATGGAGTGACTCGGCACTGCTTGGCATCAGGGCGTCGGCACTTCTCCCAGTGTCGCGCCGCCTGCGTGTTCGCGCATGAACGCGAGCAACGCGGTCCCGACCAGGCTGTCGTCGCTGTGCAGCGAGTAGGCGGTCGACAAATGGTTGTGTCCCGCGAAGTCGGCACCGGCGAAAGGTGTTTCGGCGTCACGCAATGCGCTGCGCAACAGCCCGGTCTGTTGCCGAAACGCCGGCGGGTCCAGCTCGGCGCCACCGACCCACAGCGGCACCGGTGAGATCACCAGCGACATGAGCGGCGAACGCGCGCGGAAACGTGCCGGGTCGCTGCCGAAATACGCGGCATAGCCGGGAGATTGCGTCACCAGCTCGGGTGTCACGCGGTACAGCCCGGACAGCAGCATCGCCCCGGCCACGCCCGCGCCCGGCCCGTGGTGCAGATCGGAGTCGGCCAGGTAGCCGGCCACGTGCGCCGCGCCCGCCGAGTGCCCCAGCACGAACACCCGGCCCGGGTCACCGCCACGCGCAGCGATGTGCGCCTGTACCCAGTCCAGCGCCGCGCCCACGTCTTGCGCGCCGGCCGGCCAGGGGTGGGCGGGGGCCAGCCGGTAGTCCATGTTCACGCCCACCATGCCGTGGCGCGCGGCCCAGAGCATCACGTTGTCATAGAAGGGGCTGGCGGCACCCGTGGTGCGGCGCCCCGTCGTGAAGCCGCCGCCGTGCACGAACACCAGGACCGGCCGTGGTGCTGTGGCGCTCGTCGTGCCGCCCGGGTGCACCACATCGAGCCGTTGCGCCGGCTCGCTGCCGTAGGCAATGTCGCGCTCGAAGTCTATGCCGGCATACGGCGGCCGCTCCAGCATGCGCGACGCATACAGCGGCGCCGTCGACGCAGGGTCGATGACCGCGCCGATGCGCTGCAACGGTTGCGCCGTATCGGCCGGAACCTGGGCCGCTGCGTGGCGCGCCAGCCAGGTTACGGCAACGACGGTGCAGGTCAGGCTCAGTGCGAAGGCGAGAACACGTTTTGGATCGATGGTCATGGCGAACTCCTTGGATTGGGTGAGGCGGTATCGGATGGACATGCGGCGGCTCAGCCAATGGGTGGCTGTGTACTGCGGCGATTCGAATCAGGGGGAGAGTGCGCGGACCGGGGTCAGCCGGTGCCGGTGTCGGCAGCCGATGACATGGCAAGGCGTTTTCGCGTGGTGTCAGTCAACGGACGCTGACCTGGCGACATGGTTCTGTGCGCGCGGCGAACTGTGGCGAGGGGCAGGTGACGGAGGTGCATCGTGGGCTCCAGGGGCGGGTGGATGCAGTCACTCTAGGCGGTGGGTGGGAAAGCGTCGGGTGGTTTTCACCAAGGGTGCGTAGCTGGTTGTGTGACGTATGCACCGGGGGAGGGGGTGTGTCATTTAAAAGGCGGACAGCGTGGGTCGATGCGGTGCGGGATTTGAGTTTTTGGGCGGTGGTGCTCTGGGCGGGGACTGCTGGGTTGGGCTTGGCAGGGGGAGGCTCACGATCTGTTGGTGTTGCACCGGGCGAACCCTTCGTGCTGCCCCTCGCGGCGTTCGTGCTGAGCTTGTCGAATGGCCTGGTTGGGTTTTTATGGCTGGTTGATTTGTCAACGTTGGTTGACGTCGCCCGCCGGTACTCGTACCGGCGGCCGAGTCATTTTTCTTGTGCGAACTTGCGCGCTTTGCGTGCGGGGTTCACTCATTAGCGAAGCTAAATTATGTGAACACCAAAAGTCACCAAAAAAAGTCGCGCCCCCACCAACTGCGCCCTCCGCGTCGCTGCGCCGGCTCCCGTCGGTATTGCTCCCTCTCCCGCGTGCGGGAGAGGGCAGGGGTGAGTGTGGGGATAGACGTCCCTGCGCGTCCAGTCGACCCTCACCCTAGCCCTCTCCCGCACGCG
>JAQGMQ010000577.1 GCA_028292305.1 Rhodoferax sp. | reverse complement strand
CGCGTGCGGTGGCCAATGCCTGCGCCGCCAATCTGCTGGCGGTGGCGATCCCCTGCCACCGCGTGGTCCGGGGCGACGGCTCGGTATCGGGCTACCGTTGGGGCCAGGACCGCAAACGCCGCCTGTTGGCCCACGAGGCAGCACCATGACCGCGGCCGCCACGGCAGAGATGGGCGGGGCGGCGGTCGACTGCGACTGGGCGGGCGTGCAAGCCTCGCTGGATGCCCGCGGCTACGCGGTGTTGCCTGGCCTGCTGGCGGCACCGGCGTGCCACACCCTGGTCGCCCGGTACGACGATGCACACCGGTACCGAAGCCGCGTCGTCATGGCGCGGCACGGCTTCGGCTCGGGCGAATACCAGTACTTCAACTACCCGCTGCCCGAGTCGCTGCAGACGCTGCGCACCGCGCTGTACCCGAGGCTCGTGCCGATCGCCAACCGCTGGGCTGGTTTGATGCGAGCCAACACCTGTTATCCACCGACGCTGGACGCGTTTCTTGAACGCTGCCATGCGGCCGGACAAACGCGGCCGACGCCGCTCATCCTGAAATACGGCGTTGGCGACTACAACTGCCTGCACCAGGACCTGTACGGCGAACAGGTGTTTCCGCTGCAGGTGGCAGCCTTGCTGTCCAACCCGGGCGAGGATTTCAGCGGTGGCGAGTTCGTGATGACCGAGACCGGCAGTGCCGAGCAGCTGGCCCATGTGGTGCCGCTGCGCCAGGGCGATGCCGTGGTGTTCACGGTGAATCAACGGCCGGTGAAAGGCGTGCGCGCCAGCCGCAGGGTGGCGATGCGCCACGGCGTGAGCCGCGTACGCACAGGCCACCGCTACACCGTCGGGCTGATCTTTCACGACGCGCTGTGAGAGGCGGCATTGCCGTTTTTCAAGTTCGATCGCAAGGAACCGAGTGCTTGCGGTTGAAATATTTCGTAGAGTCGAGGCAAGCCATGAACACCACCCCGCATTCCCGCCCACCCACAGACGCGGCCACGGACACCGCCGCGCTGGACGACCACCGCTGGGCCAGCGTGTTGGCACGCGACGCCGCCAGCGATGCCGATTTCGTCTACGCCGTGAAGACCACCGGCGTGTATTGCCGGCCAAGCTCGTCGGCCCGCCTGCCGAAGCGAGCAAACGTGCTGTTCTTCAACAACCCGCTGGCGGCCGAGGCAGCCGGCTTTCGGCCCAGCCGGCGCCATGCGGCAGACCAGTCATCCGCCGCTGACTTGCGCGCCGGGCTGGTGGCCGAGGCCTGCCGGCTGATCGAAGCCGCCGAGCTGCAGCCCAGCCTGGAAACACTGGCTGCGCAGGCGGGCATGAGCAGCTTCCATTTCCACCGCGTGTTCAAGGCCGAGACCGGCCTCACGCCCAAGGCGTACGCGGTCGCGTCGCGCGCACAGCGCCTGCGTGGCGAGCTGGGCGAACAGGGTGAGCCCGGCAAGGCGGGCAGCATCACCGACGCCATCTACGGCGCCGGGTTCAACTCGAACAGCCGTTTCTACGAGACCTCGGCCAAGCTGCTGGGCATGCGTGCCAGCGCCTACCGCGACGGCGGCCACAACGCCGAGATACGCTTTGCCGTGGGGCAATGTTCGCTGGGCGCGATCCTGGTCGCCCAGAGCCAGCAGGGCATCTGCGCGATCTTGCTGGGCCCCGACCCGGACGCCCTGCTGCGCGATCTGCAGGACCAGTTTCGCAAGGCCCGCCTCATCGGTGGCGACGCCGCCTTCGAGCAGCTCATGGCCCAGGTGGTGGGCTTCATCGAAGCGCCGGCGCTGGGGCTGAACCTGCCGCTGGACGTGCGCGGCACCGCGTTTCAGGAACGCGTGTGGCAGGCGCTGCGCAAGATCCCGCCAGGCACCACCGCCAGCTATGCGCAGATCGCCGAAGCCATTGGCGCGCCGAAAGCGGTGCGCGCGGTGGCGCAGGCCTGCGGCGCGAACCGCATCGCCGTCGCCATTCCCTGCCACCGCGTGATCCGCCACGATGGCGCCCTGTCGGGTTACCGCTGGGGTGTGGAGCGCAAGCGCGAACTGTTGCAACGCGAGGCCGGTTGAAATGCCCGCGCGCACCGCGGGCGCTGCGGCATTCGCCACCATCGACTGGACGTGCGTCGCGTCCGAGTTGGACCAGGAGGGTTATGCGGTGCTGCCCGGCCTGCTGGATGCGCACACCTGTGCCGCCCTGGCGCAACGCTTGCGCGAAGCGCGGCCACGGGCTGATGCGCCTTCGCTGCTGCAGGGGGACCCGGCGTCTGTCAACACCGGTGGACATGGCACCTGCTGGCCCATCCAGAGACGCATGGCGCCATTCGACGCATGGCATGAAGCGCTCTACCCGCGGCTCGCGCCCATCGCGAACCATTGGGCGACCACGCGGGGGCTCGGCGTGCACTTCCCGGCCCTGTTCGAGGATTTCAACGCGCACCACGGCACGGCCATGGCCGCGACGTGGCTCGGCGCGGGCCACTACCAGCCGCTCCACCAGAGTCACGCGGGTCCCTACGCCTTTCCACTGCAACTGGTACTGCTTCTCTCCGAGCCGGAGGTCGACTTCGAAGGCGGCGACTGTGTCATGACCGAACAGCGGCCCCGCATGCAGTCCCGGGCGATGGTGCTGCCCCTGCGCCAGGGCGACGCCGCGCTGATGGCCGTGGCGCACCGGCCCGTGTGGGGCAGCAAAGGCCACTACCGCGTGAGCTCGAAACACGCGGTCACGCCGTTGCGGCGCGGCGAACGCGTGGCCCTTGAATTTCTGTTCCACAGCCAGCGGCGCGGCAATGAACCTGAAAGCCAGCTGGTCTTTGATCGGGCCTGACGGCTCGCCGGTCCAGAGCGA
Source organism: Rhodoferax sp. (assembly GCA_028292305.1). Classification (GTDB taxonomy): domain Bacteria; phylum Pseudomonadota; class Gammaproteobacteria; order Burkholderiales; family Burkholderiaceae_C; genus Rhodoferax_B. The sequence continues at coordinate 2,442 of JAQGMQ010000577.1, read as the reverse complement.
CGTGCCAGGCGCGCTCGGCGGCCACCGTGGCGGCCGCTTGTATGGCCGGCTCGACTGCCGCAGCGCGCTGGCCGCCATCGCCGCGGGTGGCTACGTCAGGCAACGGGTGTTCTTTCTGAACCAGGAAGCCGCCATCGCCGCAGGCTACCGGCCTTGCGCGGTCTGCCTGCCCCAGGCCTATGCGGCCTGGAAGAAAGCCGCAGCGTCGCGCCCCGAGCCATGACTGCGGGCTGCCGCGCGCAGGCCCTTCGCCACCCGACGCTACAGCCGGTGGCGGGCCTTCAGCTCTTCGCGCAAGCCGTGAATGCGCAGCGACAGCTTCGAATCACCGAAGCCGTCGGCCTCGAACCGGGCCGACTGCACGATCTGCAGTTGCAGGTAGAACTCACCCAACACTTCAACCGGCTGCGCCCCCGGAAACGTCAACGTCACACGGCCGTGGTCCAGCTGAAACGGGTCGGCCAGCGGCGCGACGCGCACGCCCGTCACCGCACACACCGCCTCGGCCGGCGTCTGCACGATGTGGAAGTGCGGCAGGGTTCTGAGCGCGTTGACGACACGCTGGCTGCGGTTGGGTTCGGACATGAAACACTCCTTGGTATGCGCACACTCTAAGGCGATGCCGGCGCAAGCGAACTCCGCATCTTGCGGTCGAACTGGCCGCCCCGGATTGCCGCGGTACGGGGTGTCAGCGGGTGCGCGCGCGTTTGCCGCCAGGCGCAATCGCGGCGCCGACGCAGCGCTCAAAATCATGAATCAGCTGCTGCTGGACCGGCCTGGCTTTCCTCAAGATGCCGATTTCGCGGTGGAACGTCCGGTCGCCCAGGGAAACCGCCCGCACGCCCGGTGGCAAGGGCAGGTAGGGCTCGGCCATCGGCACCAACGCGATGCCGACGCCTTCGGCCACCAGGTTCATCAGGCCGGCGATCTCGTCGAGCTCGATGGCATCGGCAACGACGACCCCGTTGTCGCGCAGAAAACGCGTCACTAGACGCCCGCCGAACGAGGTGCGTTCATAGCGCAGGAAGGCTTGCGACTCGAGCAGCTTGCGCCAGTTTCTGCTCTTGGTGGCGGCGGGCACCAGCAGCCTGAAGGGCTCGTGCATCAGGGTCTGCCAGGCCATGTCGGGCAGGATGCCGAACGGGGGCCGGATCATCACCGCGGCTTCGATGTCGGCGCTGTCCAACTGGTCCATCAGGCTGAGCGACACCCCGGGAACGATGTTCACACGCAGCGACGGGCGCTCCCTGCGCAGCGCCGCCAGCGCACGTGGCAGCACGGTCGATTGCACCGAGGCGATGGCGCCGATGCGCAGGCTGGCGACGTCGGTGCCGCCCGTACTGGCATCGCCCAGCCTGGCATACAGCGCCACGATCTCCTCGGCGCGCGCCAGCACGCGGGCGCCGGCCTCGTTGAGCACCGCCGAGCGACGCGTGCGGTCGAACAGCTTGAGGCCGACGGCCTCCTCCAGCCGCTGGATCTGGCTGCTCACCGCCGACTGGGTCAACCCGATGCGTTCGCCCGCCGCGGAAAAGCCGGCGTAACGCACCACGGCGATGAAAGTCCGGAGTTCAGTGATCACTTTTGTGCCATCTCTTTTTTCGATGCTGAGATGCAAAATATATCGTTTTTCAAAATTCGTCGGCCACCGTAAAGTGCGGTCTTCCCACCAACCCCACCACGCCGATGACCACCGCCCACACGATTTCGAGCACAAGCACGCTGAGCGACACCGCGGCTAGATCCACCGCCACCACCGTCACCGCCACCCCGCCGCCGCCGAACAGCCTGCCGCCATTCCACCTCGCGTTCCCGGTCCACGACCTGGCCGAAGCGCGGCGCTTCTATGGCGAGTTGCTGGGTTGCGCCGAGGGGCGCAGCTCCAGCGAATGGGTGGACTTCAACTTCTACGGCCACCAGATCGTGGCCCACCTGGCGCCCGACGAATGCGGCCACCGCCAGAGCAGCGCGGTCGACGGGCACGCCGTGCCGGTCCGCCACTTCGGCGCCATCCTCGGGCTACCCGAATGGGAGGCGCTGGCGGCACGGCTGCAGGCCGGTGGCACCCGGTTCGTCATCGAGCCCTATGTGCGCTTCAGAGGCGAACCGGGCGAGCAGGCCACCATGTTCTTCCTCGACCCTTCCGGCAACGCCATCGAGTTCAAGGCCTTCGCCACGCTCGACAACCTGTTCGCGAAGTAAGCCAGGCGCCAGCGGGGTCGTCGGCCGGTCGGCCAGCGACATCGCCTGCCCGGCTGGCTGCAGGCCGCCAACGAAGATACGCAACCCGGCGGCGAGCATCTCGCCGTTGAGCGCATCGATGTCTCGATGCATCGCCTCGTCTTCGGCGACCTCGGGGTTTTAGTCGTCGGGGTGGTGAATGGCTACGAGGCACTGGGTCATGGCGTCTCGTGTCGGGGCTGCGGGGCCTGCGACAAAATC
>JAQGMQ010000566.1 GCA_028292305.1 Rhodoferax sp. | reverse complement strand
TCGACAGCGCCGTGTCTGCGCAACGTGTCATGCGCGGGCAGGACAAGCTGCTCGAAGTGCGGGCCCAGGCCGATGCCGCGGCCGCGCGTTATGGCGTGCCGGCGAGCATCCTCGTGGCGATCTGGGGCATGGAGAGCAACTACGGCAGCAACTACGGCAACATCCCGACCATCGATGCGCTGGCCACGCTGGGCTTCGAAGGCCGCCGCGCCGACTGGGCCCGCGACCAGCTGCTGGCTGCGCTGAAGATTTTGCAGAACGGCGACATCGACCGTGCCCGCATGATCGGCTCCTGGGCCGGCGCCATGGGCCAGACGCAGTTCCTGCCGTCGAACTTTCTGCTGTACGCCGTGGATGCCGATGGCGACGGCCACCGCGACATCTGGGGCAGCATGGCCGACGTGATGGCCTCCACCGCCAACTTCCTGGCGCGCTCCGGCTGGCGCCCCGGCCAGATCTGGGGCACCGAGGTGCGGCTGCCGCCCGGCTTCGACCTGGGCCGCGCCGACACCGGCCAGCGTCAAACCGCCGCGCAGTGGGCCGCCGAAGGTGTGCAGGCCATCGACGGCGCGCCGCTGCCCGCCATCGACGAGGCCGACATCCTGTTGCCCGCCGGCGCCCGCGGGCCGGCGTTCCTGGTAGGCCCGAACTTCCGCACCATCCTGCGCTACAACAACGCCACCAGTTATGCGCTGGCGGTGAGCCTGCTGGGCCAGACGCTGAACAACGGCCCCGGTGTGCAGGAGCCCAGGCCGCGTGATCTTCAGGCGTTGACACGCAGCCAGCTGATGGCGCTGCAGACCGCGTTGACGCAGCGCGGCTTCAACGCCGGCGCGGCCGACGGCATGATGGGGCCGGCCACGCGCGAGGGGATTCGCGGCTACCAGCGCAGCGTCGGTCTGCCGGCGGATGGCTATCCCGATCTGGAGCTGCTGCGGCGGCTGGAACAGCCCTGAACCCCGAGGCCCACGATGAAAACCTTCTCCATCCTGTTCGTCTGCATGGGCAACATCTGCCGCAGTCCCACGGCGCACGGGGTGCTGCAGCACAAGGTCGACGCGCTCGGCTTGCAGGACCGCATCCGCGTCGACTCGGCCGGCACGCACAACTACCACCCTGACAGCCCGCCCGACGCGCGTTCGCAGCAACATGCGTCGCGCCGCGGTTATGACTTGTCGGCCTTGCGCGCACGGCAGATCGTCGATGCGGACTTCGAGGCGCACGACCTGATCCTGGTGATGGACTGGGACAACCTGAGCCTGGCGCAAGACCAGAGTTCGCCGCGCCACCACCCCAAGATCCGCCGCCTCACCGAGTTCTGCGAACGCCACGACAGCCCCGTCGTGCCGGACCCGTATTACGGCGGAGCGCGCGGTTTTGAAGAGGTGCTGGACCTGGTGGAAGACGCGTGCGATGGCTTGCTCAAGCACGTGCAGCGGCAGCTGGATTGAGGCGCCAAGCCGCCGTGCCGGCTATGGCGGCGATAGAGATTGCCAGCCCGCAAAACACGGTGCGACTCCTAGAATTTGGGCATCGCCACCTACGCACCCGACACCATGCAGCAACCCCCAGCCCCCAAGCTCGAAGACGCCACCCTGGCCTTTGCCGAACAGGTGTTCGATGCGGCCCGCCTCGGCGACGCGCCGGCCCTGGCGCAGTGGCTTGACAACGGCCTGCCCGCCAACCTGCGCAACGCCAAGGGCGACAGCCTGCTCATGCTCGCCAGCTACCACGGCCATGACGATGCGGCGCGCCTGCTGCTGCAGCGCGGTGCCGATGGCGACCTGGCCAATGGCCGCGGCCAGACCCCGCTGGCTGGGGCCGCGTTCAAGGGTGACCTGGCGATGGCGCGCTTGCTGGTCGACGGTGGCGCCACTGTGGACGGCCGCTCGCCCGACGGCCGCACGCCGTTGATGTTTGCCGCCCTGTTCAACCGGGCCGACATCGTGGCGCTGCTGCTGGCCCGTGGCGCCGACGCGCAGGCCACCGACCACCACGGCACCACCGCTCTGGCCTGTGCCAATGCGATGGGCGCGCAGGACGTGCTCCACATCCTGCGTGACATCGGCTCAGAAGTCAGCAACGGTTGACCCACGGGCCGATGCTCAACTGGCTTTCAGCCGCGCCTGCATGAAGTCGATGAACACGCGCAGCTTTCTGGGCATGTGCGCGCGGCTTGGGTAGTACAGGTAAAACCCGGGGAAGGTAGGCCACCATTCCTTCAACAACGGAACCAGACGCCCCGCCGCAATATCGTCCAGCACCTGCACCTCGAAAGCGCAGGTGATGCCGCCGCCGGCCCGCGCGGTGGCCAGCGTCAGGTCGCCATCGTTGGCCAGCATTGCGCCTGAAATTTCGATCTCGAAAGGCCGCCCCTTCCGCGCCCCTTGGCGCACGCCTGGTCGCACATACTCCCAGCGGTAGACGCCGGTGGGCAGCCGCACGTTGAGGCAACGGTGCTGCGCCAGATCCTCCGGAGTGCGCGGTGGCTTGCGGCCTTGCAGGTAACGCGGCGCGGCCACCGTGGCCACGCGGTGCGGGCCGCCGAAAGGCACGGCCACCACGTCCTGCGCCAGGAACTCGCCCAGGCGGATGCCGGCGTCGAAGCCGCCGCCGATCAGCTCGACCAGCGCGTTGTCGCAATGCATCTCCAAGGTGATGCCGGGAAAGGCCTCCAGGAAGGCCACCAGGTGCGGCATCACCAGGATGTCGGCGGCCGTCTTCGACAGGTTCAGCCGCAGCAGGCCCGCGGGTTCATCGCGCGCTTCGTTCACGCTGTCGATGGCGGTGGCCAGGCTGGCAAGACCGGGTTGCGCCTCGCGCAGAAAACGCTGGCCGATCTCCGTCACGCCCACCTTGCGTGTGGACCGGTCGAGCAGGCGCACGCCGAGCCGGGCTTCCAGTGAACGCAGCGTTTGCGACAGGGCCGAAGGCGATACGCCAAGCTCTTCCGCCGCACGGGTGAAGCTGGCGTGGTGCGCCACACGCGCAAAGGCGGCGATGGCTGGAAGCAGGTCGGACGACATCTTCTGATTATGAAGCCAGCCTTCACGCAGCATGCCGATCACCCCCATTTATCCCGGGTGCTGCAAAACCTACGATGCAGGCATGGCGGGTCGAAGCGGCGCCAGTTTGCCGCCACACCTCGTGTCTCCAAAGCTCTTTTTTCAATCAACCAGGACAACTCTCATGCACAAGCTCTCAGGCAAAGTCGCCATCGTCACCGGCGCATCCAAAGGCATTGGCGCCGGCATCGCCGAACGCCTGGCCGCCGATGGCGCAGCGGTCATCGTCAACTACGCGCACAGCCAGGCCGACGCCGATGCCGTGGTGCAGCGCATCGCCGCGGCCGGCGGCAAGGCTTTCGCGGTCAAGGCCGACATTGCCAAGCCCGCGGAAATCCAGCCGCTCATCGACGCCGCGGTGAGCCAGTTCGGCCGGCTCGACATCCTGGTCAACAACGCGGGCGTCTACAAGATCGATTCGCTCGACACACTCACGGCCGAGAGTTTCGACGAACATTTCAATATCAACGTGCGTGGACTTCTGCTGGTGACGCAGGCCGCCGCCCGCGTGTTGGCGGCCGGTGGCGCCGTGGTTAACATCAGCTCGGGCGTGGCCAAGAGCCCCTACCCGTCGGTGCACGTGTATTGCGCCACCAAGGGCGCCGTGGATGTGCTCACGCGTTCGCTGGCGATGGAACTCGGGCCGCGCAACATCCGCGTGGTCGGCATCGCACCGGGCTTCGTGGCCACCGAGGGCAATGCGGCATCGGCGGCGGCCATGGCCGACTACCTGGTGGGCAAGACACCACTGGGCCGCGTGGGCCAGCCGCGCGACATTGCGGCCACCGTCGCCTATGCGGTGTCGGACGATGCGGCCTGGGTCACCGGCGCCACCATCGACGTGGCGGGCGGCCTGGTGTTCTAGCCGGTGGTCGGTGGGGTGGTGGCGCTCGGGTTTACAGGCGGTGCTTTGGCGCAACCACTATCTACAATGTGGCTTTGCACTTTCACAAGTACCGCCAAGCTGTGTCGACCTCCGCCAATTCCCTGCACGTGCTGCGCTCCATGACCCTGTCGGGCCTGGTGGTGGACGAGATCCTGCGTGGCATCAAGACAGGCGAGTTGAACGTCGGTGCCAAGCTCAACGAAATGGAGCTGGCCGAGCGCCTGGGCATCAGCCGCAGCCCGGTGCGCGAGGCCTTTCGCGCGCTCGAAGAAGCCGGCCTGGTGCGGCTCGAAAAGAACCGCGGCGTGTTCATCCGCGATCTGTCCGACGGCGAAGCTGCCGAGCTGTACGAGGTGCGCGCGGGGCTGGACGAAATGGCCGGCCGCCTGCTGGCGCCGCGTATCACGCCCGCGCAGGTCGAAGAGCTGAAGGCCATGGTCACGCAGCTCGAGAACAGCACCGGCAGCGGTGGCGTGACGCACTACTTCTTCCTGAACATCGCCTTCCACGACCGCATGGTGGAGATGACCGGCAACACCATGTTGCTCGGCCTGTACCGCCAGGTGGTGAACCGCATGCACCTGCTGCGGCGCCGCGGGTTTTCGTTGTCGGGCAGCTCGGCGGCGTCGCATGCCGAGCACCGCGTGATCCTCGACGCCCTGGCCACCCGCGACGCGGAAACCACGGCGCGCGCCATGCGCCAGCACGTGGAGGCCGGCTTCCAGCGCGCGGTGGCGGCCCACCACCTCGAAGAACAGCACGCGCCAGCCCGGCCCGCGCTGGCCGCCTGAAAAACGGCGCCAACCAGGGCGCCGTGTGACACCGTCAAGCCCCTGCGGCTATTGCCGGAACTGCGCCGCGCCTTGCATCGACGCCTGCGTGAACACCGCATCACACCACGCGCCCGCCTGCTGCGCCTGGGCCTCGCTCCAGCCGCCATAGACCAGGTTGTCGACGAACTTCTGCTGCAGCTCGGCCGGCGGCAGAGGGTCGCGCGCACCGCCGCGCATGTGGGGCTGGTCGAACTCCACCACGCGGCCGTCCTTGAACGTGGCGCGCAGGTGGCCGGTGAAGTTTTTCGGGTATTCGTTGGCCGGGTCGACCACGTAGCTGATCTTGGCGGCCAGGGCCAGCAGCGTCTCGTCGCGCACGCGGGCTTCGGTGTATTGGCTGAAGCCGGCGCGCCGGTCGAAGAAGCCCACGGCCATGCAATACGGCGTGCTGAACTTGGCCGCATAAGGTGTGGGCGGGCGGTGCTTCACGGCCAGGGTTTCCCACAGGCGGTGCACCGTGCCCTCGCCCACCTTGCAGACGATGCTTTCGATGTCGTCGGCTTGGACGCCGCTCTCGGCCAGCTGGATGGCGCAGTCGATGTAGGGCTGCGTCATGGTGCCGCAGGCATAGGGTTTGAAGGCGATGGTCTGCATCACCCAGTCGCTGCCGAAGCCGTCCATCAGCAGATGGAGCGCTGGCGTGAGCGACGGCGCGAACGCCTTGTAGAAGCCGTGGGTGCCTTCGAGCACCGTGCGCGGCCCGTCGAAGCCGCCACGCGCCATCAGCGCCGCGCGGATACCCGACTGCGCGGCCCAGCCCGCGTGCATGCGTTTGGTGGAGGTGCCTTCGGCCAGGTATTCGATGATGCCCGAGGCCATGCTGCCGGCAATGCCCAGCGCCGAAGCGGTCTGTTGTGCGGTGAGCCGCAGCGCCGCCGATACGCCGGCCGCGGCGGCCAGCGCGCCCATCACGGCAGTGGGGTGGAAGCCGGCCTTGTGGGTGGCGCGTGGTGCGGGCAGTGCCAGGCGGCACATCAGCTCGGCGCCCACGGCCACGCCCAGCAGCAGTGCATCGCCGCCCAGCCCTTCGCGTTCGCAGGCGGCCAGCACGGCCGGCACCACCACGGCGCCTGAATGCACCGGGCCGCCTTCGAAGGTGTCGTCGAAATCCTCGCCGTGGGCGGCCGTGCCGTTGATCAGCGCCGCGTCGTACACGTTGAAGGCGCCCGGGTGGCCCAGCGCGGTGCAATTGCCGCCGGGCTCCACGGTGCCCAGGATCGCCTGGATGTAGCTCTCGCCGCGCGTGGCCACGCACAGGCCCAGCACGTCGAGCACCAGGCTGCGCGCCATGGCCACGGTCTGGTCGGGCAGGGCTTGGCCGTACAGGCCGGTGATGGTGGCGGCCAGGCGCTCGGCGAGCGCTTGGGATGCTTCTGGTGTGGTGGTGGTCGTCATGGGTTTGGGTCTCCTAGGAACCGAGGTAGGCACCGCCGTTGGCGTGCAGGGTCTGGCCGGTGAGGTAGCGGGCTTTCGGGCCGCACAGGAAGGCCACCAGATCGGCGACTTCCTGCGAGGTGCCGCGCCGCCCGAGCAGCGTGCTGTGTTTGGCATGGTGCGCCGGCGTGCCCTGGGCCGATTTGCCGCGGGCCGTGTCGATGAGCCCCGGCACCACGCAATTGGCGGTGACGCCGCTGTCGCTCAGGTCGTGCGCCAGCGCGCGTGTCAGCCCTACCAGGCCCATCTTGGCGGCCAGCACGTGGGCCCGGCCGGCCGAGCCGCTGTGGGCCGACATGCCGCCGATGTTGACGATGGCACCGGCGGTCGACTTGCGCAGCCACGGGGTGGCCGCGTGGGTGCAGAGGTAGGCGCCGTCGAGGATCACGCCGAGCACCGCGCGCCACTGCTGCCAGTCGAGGTCATCGAACGTTGACTCGCGGCGGATGGCGGCGTTGTTCACCAGGATGTCGATGCCGCCGAAGTGGGCCGCCGCGGCATCGGCCAGACTCTGCGCGCCTTCGGGGGTGGACACGTCGGCCAGGTGCACCAGGGCCTGGCCGCCGGCTTCACTCACCAAGGCCGCCGTCTCCGCCGCCTCTGCGGCCGAGCTCTGCACGTTGACCACCACGCTGGCGCCCTGGCTGCCGAGCGCCACCGCGATCGCGCGGCCGATGTTGCGCGCCGCGCCGGTGACCACGGCCACGCGGCCCGAAAGTTCCTTGTTGCCGGTTGGGCTCATGCTCTTTGCTCCTTCAACTCTTTTAATTCATTCGGGCCTTTTCTGGCAACCGGTACGCCCACGGTCTTGTCGGGCCGCATCCAGAAGGACACCACGATGCCCATCAGCATCACCGCGATCGACGTCAGGAACGGCAGGGTGTAGCTGCCGGTGGCGTCGATGATGTAGCCGAAGGTGAACGGCGAGATCACCGCGGCCAGGCCCGCGGCCGTGCTCACGAAGCCGGTGGCCACGCCGGCGAACTCGGGCGCCACGTCGATCGGCACCGAGAACACCGGCCCCACCGTCAGCTCCAGGAAGAACAGCGCCGCCGCCAGCGCCAGCCCGACCAGCGTCTGGTTCTGCACGAACAGCACACACGACATGAAGAGGATCGACCCCGCGAAGCCGACGATCACCACGTTGCGGCGCGAGGCGTTCAGGTTGCCCGTCTTCACATACAGCCAGTCGGTGAGCGTGCCGCCGAGCGTGTTGCCCACCACCGCGCCGACGAAAACGCCCGAGGTGTACAGCGCCGAATTGGTCAAGGTGGAATGGAAGTGCTCCACGAAGAAAGTGGGCAGCCAGGTGAGGTACATCCACAGGCCCCAGGCATGGGCGAAGAACACCAGGGTGACCGGCATCATGCGCACCAGCAGCGCCATCCACGGCACGCGCTTGCGCTCGCCCGCGGTGGTGCGCGCGGCGTCGGCATACACCGGCAGCGCGGCCAGTTCTTCGGGGCTGACGCCGGTGTGCCGCGCCGGGTCGTCGCGAAAGTACCAGTACCACACCGCCACCCACACCAGGCTTGCCAGGCCGAGTACGGTGAACGCGCCACGCCAGCCGCCCACGTGCGGACTGATGAAGATGATGATGGGCGGCGCCAGCGCCACGGCCGCGCGCGAGGCCGAGTGGGTGAAGCCCTGCGCAAAGCCGCGTCGGTTGGCCGGCACCCAGTTGCTCATGGCGCGGGTGGCCACGGCGATGGTGCCGCCTTCACCGGTGCCCACCAGCAACCGCGCCAGCACCAGCGTGGTGAGCCCGCCTGCGAAGCCGGTCAGCAGCGTGCCGGCGGCCCACAGCAGGCCCTGCAGCGCCAGCAGCTTGCGCGGGCCGAAGCGGTCGCCCAGGTAACCACCGATGATCTGGAAGGTGGCGTAGCAGGTGCCGAAGGCCGACAGGGCCAGGCCAAGCTCCTTGTTGCTCAGGCCGAATTCGGCCTTGATCAGCGGCGCCGCCACCGACAGATTGACCCGGTCCACGTACTCGATGAAATACATGATGCACAGCAGGATGAACACCCTGCCGGTCGCACCGCTGAACATTTTTGTCTTCATGGTCTTGCCTCTTTTTTGTCGACAGCGGCGCAGCGCCAGGTCATGGCACCGCGGGTGTCCCGTGTGTTGGCGGTGTGACGCGGTGGCACGGGGCGGGCACCGTGGCGGTGGTCAGGCCGCGGGCCGCGACAGCGCCGTGATCTGCGCCAGGTCGGGCGCGCCTTGCATGTCCCAGCAGGCCTTCAGCAACTCGGCGGCCCGCGCGGCGCCGAGCACCGGCTCCACCAGGTCGGTGAACTTCACGGCCAGGTCGTCGTTGGTCATCGGGCGGTCTTTGCTGCCGATGGCGTGTTCGACGAATTTGGTCAGCGTGCTGCCGTCGGTGAGCGTCACGGTGATGAACACCGCGTCGGCCGCCATGCCGGTGTCGACGGTGGCGTCCACGCTGTCGCGCAGGCGGATGGTGGCCGGGTCGAGCACGGCCGCGTCGCTGTACTGGTTCTCGCCGGCGCGGCCGTCGATGATGGCCACGGCCGCCGAATGGAACACGCTGAACTTGCCCTCCAGGCCTACCTGCGGCGTACGCTTGCCCGTGAGTTCCAGCACCAGCGGATGCACCTTCAGGTGGATCGACGCAATCTTGTCGGCCGTGAGCCCGTGTTCGTTGCGCAGCTGGATGCAGCCGTCGATGGCCGGGTGGATCACGATGCCGCAGGCAAACGGCTTGTAGCTGTTGAGCAGGCTCTCGTGGCGTTCGCCCAGGCCTTCGGTGATCTCGCGGTAGTCCTGTTTGGTGCTGGTCACATTGGCCCAGCCGCGCTTGGCCTCGATGCCCTGCAGCGAGCTGGTGTAGCCCTCGGACGCCAGGAACGCGGCGGTCATGCCGTTCTGCGCGGCTCGGCCGGGGTGGAAGCTCTTGGTCATGGTGCCGAACTGTTCGCGCAGGCCCACCGGCTGGCTGGCCGCGATACCCAGGGCCCACACCATCTTTTCCTTGTCCAGGCCCAGCAGCTTGCCCACCGCCGCCGCAGCGCCGAACACGCCGGCGCTGCCGGTGATGTGCCAGCCGCGGTCGTAGTGGTCGGGGTACACGGCGTTGCCGATGCGGCACTCCGCCTCGACGCCCAGCGCCAGCGCGTGCACGAATTCGGCGCCGCTCATGGGCCGGTATTCGGCCAGCGCGAAGATGGCTGACGCCACCGGCCCGGCCGGGTGGATCACCGTCTTCAGGTGCGTGTCGTCGAAGTCGAAGACATGCGAGCTGATGCCGTTGACCAGCGCCGCGCTGAAGATGTCCATGCGTTCGGTGCGGCCCAGGATGCTGGCCTGCGCGGGGCCGCCGAATGGCGCCAGCGTACGGATGGCAATGTCCACCGCCTCGTGGTGGCACGAGCCGACCGCGCAGCCCAGCCAGTTCAAGAAGGTGCGCACCGCGTGGTCGCGCACGGCTGGCGGCAGGTCGGCGGGCTTGGCGTTGACGAGGTAACGGGCGAGCGTGCGGGTGACGTTCTGGGCACCGGCGGCGGAGGTTGTGGCTTGGTTCATGGTCGATCAAAAGGTTGATTTGGTATTCTACATATTGTCGACAATACGGTTGTTAAGGCTTGGTAAAGGGCGGATTGGTTCGTTTCCCCCTCGAAATTCGTATTTATCGGCCAATTGACCTGAATTCAGGGCCAGTTTTGATTGGGTTATGCATGTTGTCGACAATATGTAGAATCCACAGACGTCAACTTTTCGTTCAGTAGACGGCATCAGCGCCTGCAGCTCGCGTCCAGCCACGGGGCCCCGCGCCGGTCAAATCACGCCGCCCGACCCGCCTGAAGAACGGCTGAACGCAACCACCACCCTGGAGAGAACACCGTGCCCACCTACCGATTTCGCCCCTTCCCAATAGCCAGCGCGGCCAGCGCACTGGCGGCCATCGCCCTGGCACTCGGCGCCCAGGCTGCCGCCGCCCAGTCCGGCTATCCCGACCACGTGGTCAAGATGATCTCGCCCCAGGCGCCCGGCGGTGGCGTGGATCTGGTGAGCCGCCTGCTGGCCGACCGCTTGAGCCGGGCCATGGGCCAGTCGTTCATCATCGACAACGAAGGCGGCGCGGGCGGCATCATCGCGTCGCAGCAAACCGTGCGCTCGGCCCCCGACGGCTACACGCTGATGATTGCCTACGTGGGCACACACGGCACCGGCCCGGCGGTCCGCAAGACGTCGTACGACGCGCAGATAGACTTCACCCCCAT
>JAQGMQ010000046.1 GCA_028292305.1 Rhodoferax sp. | reverse complement strand
CAGTGCCCCTCAGCTGGAGCATCTGCCAGCCTTCGATCTGCCCGAAATCGCCTTCGTGGGCCGCTCCAACGCCGGCAAGTCGACCTGCATCAACACGCTGACGCAGCAAAAGCAGCTGGCCTATGCCTCCAAGAAGCCCGGCCGCACGCAGAACATCAACCTGTTCGCCCTGGGCAAGCAGGGCGCGACCGACGCGGTGCTGGCCGACTTGCCCGGCTACGGCTATGCCGCCGTGCCCAAGGCCGACAAGATCCGCTGGCAACAGGTGATGGCCAACTACCTCGTCACGCGCGAGAACCTGACCGGCATCGTGATGATGTGCGACCCGCGCCACGGCCTGACCGAGCTCGACGAAATCCTGCTCGACATCGTGCGGCCACGCGTGGCTGAAGGTCTGAAGTTCTTGATTTTGCTGACCAAGGCCGACAAGCTCAACCGCGAGGAATCGACCAAGGCGCTGTCGATCGCGCGACTGCAGGCCGGCGGCGGCGAGGTCAAACTCTTCTCGGCGCTGAAGAAACAAGGCATCGACGAGGCCAGCATGCTGCTGTGGCAGTGGGCCCATCCGCCGGGCAGCGAAGTCAAAGCGACTGAGCCGCCCGTGGCCGAAGCCGAAGCCGATGAGCCCGAAAACCTGGACGGCGTGAACGACAACCCGTAGCGAAACCTGTCAGCCAAGCGGCCGGGCATCAGTAGCTACCCCAAAGGTAGCCCATGATCGAAACTTTCCTTGCCGAACTGCCGCACGGCATCACCCTAAGCTGCCGCGCCAGCGGCGAACGCGGCCGGCCGGTGCTGATGTTCCTGCACGGCTTTCCCGAAGCCGCTTTCGTGTGGGACGGCCTGCTGGAACACTTCAGCCAACCGGCCCATGGCGGTTACCGCTGCATTGCGCCGAATTTGCGCGGCTTCTGGCCTTCGAGCGCGCCGCCGGAAGTGGAGGCCTACCGCGCCAAGCATCTGGCGCAAGACATCGGGGCATTGATCCAGCTCGAAACCGATGCACCGCTGGCGGCACTGGTGGCGCACGACTGGGGCGGCGCGGTGGCGTGGTTCCTGGCCAACCGGTCGCCTGCGCTGATGCAGCGTTTGGTCATCGTCAACTCGCCACACCCGGGCACGTTTTTGCGCGAGCTGCAGACCAGCCCCGCGCAACAGGCCGCCAGCGCCTACATGAATTTTCTGATCCGGCCCGACGCCGAAGCCTGGCTCGCCGAGGACGACTTCCGCCGCATGTGGGGCTTTTTCGCGACGCATGGCGCGGCGCCAGGCTGGCTCACCGAGGCGGTAAAAGACCAGTACCGCGCGGTGTGGCGCCACGGCCTGACCGGCGCGCTGAACTACTACCGCGCCTCACCGATGCGCCCTGCCCGGCCTGGCGATCCGGCCTGCGACGCCGTGCAGTTGCCGCCTTCGGTGCTCACCGCGGACCTCCCGACGCTGGTGGTCTGGGGGCTCGACGACATTGCACTGCCGCCCGCACTCGTCGACGGCCTTGAGGCCTACGTACCCAGGCTCACACTCAATCCGGTGGCCGGCGCCTCGCACTGGATCGTGCACGAGCGACCCGCCGAGCTTGCGTCATGGGTTGGTGACTTCCTGCGCGGCGACCAGGATTAACCGACCTCCATCAACTTCAATAAACCTCGGCCTCGCCCGCGGGCCGTGTCTTGAAGCGCTTGTGCACCCAGAAATACTGCTCGGGCATGGTGTCGATGTAGCTCTGCAGCCGCTGGTTCATGAGCGCCGTGTCGGCCACCACGTCCTGCGTGGGGTAGTCGGTCCAGGCCGGCAGAATCTCGACGTCGTAGCCCTCGGGCGTCATGCGGGTGAGCACCGGCACCACCTTGGCCCGGCCCAGGCGCGCGAAGCGCGGCAGAGACGGGATCGTGGCCGCGTTGACGCCATAGAACGGCACGAAGAAGGCGTCCTTGGCGCCGAAGTCCATGTCGGGCAACAGGTACAGCACTTCGCCCGCACGCAGCGAGGCGACGATGGGCTTCATCTCGCTGAAGCGGCCGAACAGGCGCACCTCGCCGAAACGCAGCCGGCCGCGCTTCACCCATTCATCGACGATCTGGTTGGACTGCTTGGCGTACAAGGTGGTGTAGCGCCGCGGCACCTGTTGCGACAGCGCCGTGGCGCCGGCGTCCAAGCCCACGAAATGCGGCGCGAACAACACGACAGGGTCGTCGCCGGCCAGCTGCGCCAGGTCACCGGTCATGCGCAGGCGCTGCCGCGTCACCTCGGGCCGGCCATGCCAAAGCCAGCCGCGGTCGAGCCAGGCCTGCACGAAACAGATGAACACCAGGCGCGTCAGCGCGCGCCGCTCGGCCTGGCTTTTCTCGGGGAAACACAGCGTCAGGTTGACCTCGGCAATGCGCCGGCGCGAGCGCACCACGCGGAACAGCAACACCCCGACCGCCCAGCCCAGGCCGCGCACCCACGCGAGCGGCAGCAGCGCGAGCAGGCGCATGAAAACAATACCCAGATAAGACAGCATCGAAACTCGTTTCAGGTCAGCGCCTGGGCGGGGCGCGCGGGGACGAAGGGGCCGCCGCGTCCACCTGAACCTGGGCGCGCGGTTGTTTGTAGCGGTTGTAGCTCCACAGGTACATGCCGGGTCGCCGCAGGATGACTTTCTCGAGCGCGATGTTCAGCGCGGCCGCGGCCACCTCGTCGCCCTGGTCGAGCGGGATCGTCAGGGGCTCGACATGCACCACGTAGCCGCGTCCGCCGGGCAGCCGGTCGCACAACGCGGTGAGCATGGGCGCGCCGGTCTGGCGGGCCAGGCGCAAGGCAAGCGTCATGGTGTAGGCCGGCCGGCCGAAGAACGGCGCCCACACGCCCAGGCCGTCGCCGGGCACCTGGTCGGGCAACATGCCGGTCACGCGGCCCTGCTTCAACGCCTTCAGGATCATGCGCACGCCGGCCGTGGTGGTGGGCGCGGGCTCCATGCCCGGCGCCGAACGCGCGGCCCGCAAGAAATCGTCAAGCCACTTGAACTTGGACGGCCGGTACAGGATGGGCATGGCGCCGTACTTCGGGCTGAACCGCGCGGCGAAGGCCTGCGGCACGGCTTCGAAGCTGCCCACATGCGGCGTCATGAAGATCACGCCCTTGCCGGCGGCCAGCGCGGCCTCCAGCAACTCGTCGCCCTGCCAGCTGATCAGCGGCAGCTTTTCCGTCGGCGGGCGCAGCCACAGCCAGGGCAGTTCGGTCGCCAGCTTGCCGGCTTCGGCGATGGCGCGGCGGGCCTGGCTGGCCGACACGCCGGCCTGTCGGATGTTGTCCTTGAAACGCCTGCGGTAGGTGGGGGAAGCGGCGTAAACCAGCCAGCCGAGCACCGCACCAAGAGCGTGCAGAACTGACAGGGGCAATCGCGCCGCGAGGCGAAATAAAAAGGGCATCACGTTAGAATGGCGGCGGTCGCTGAGTTACTGAACTACTTGCAGGGCGACTTGAAATAAATCTGCTAAAGCGTTCGCCAAAGGCTCCAGAGCCGTAAGCAGCGCATCAAAGGTCTGTTTTCAACAACACTGGAGTTTATTCAAATGGCGAACGATTTCCTCTTCACGTCCGAATCCGTTTCCGAAGGCCACCCCGACAAGGTTGCCGACCAGATCTCCGACGCGATTCTCGACGCGATCTTCAAGCAAGACCCGCGCAGCCGCGTGGCCGCCGAGACGCTGACCAACACCGGTCTCGTGGTGCTGGCCGGCGAGATCACCACCAACGCGCATGTCGACTACATCCAGGTGGCGCGCGACACCATCAAGCGCATCGGCTACGACAACACCGACTACGGCATCGACTACAAGGGTTGCGCGGTCATGGTCTGCTACGACAAGCAGTCCAACGACATCGCCCAGGGCGTGGACCACGCCAGCGACGACCACCTGAACACCGGCGCCGGCGACCAGGGCCTGAGGTTCGGCTACGCCTGCGAC
>JAQGMQ010000482.1 GCA_028292305.1 Rhodoferax sp. | reverse complement strand
GATGAAGTCGCCGCCGGTGGAGCGCGCGAACGCCCACGGGTACAAGGCCGAGCGGATGTTGCCCAGGTGGATGAAGCCGGTGGGCGACGGGGCGAAACGGGTGCGGGTTTTCTGGGTCATGAAAGTTCGAAAGCGTCAGGCCGTCTGCGCGTTGGGCAGTGCCAGGCGGGAGGTGTCTTCTTCGGGCTCGCCGGCCTTGGAGCGGCCTTCGTTGAGCCGCTGGATGTCGTCGAAGGTGATGTCGCCGGTCACGTAGACGCCGTCGAAACACGAGGCGTCGAAACCGGCGATCGGCGTGCCCGACGAGCCCGTGGCCGTCACGGCGGCCGAAATGGCGCGCTTCATGCCGTCCACGTCCTGGTAGATCAGGGCGTCGCAGCCGATGAGTTCGCGGATCTGCTCGACCGTGCGGCCATGGGCCACCAGTTCGTCCTTGGTCGGCATGTCGATGCCGTACACGTTCGGAAAGCGCACCGGCGGCGCGGCGCTGGCCAGGTACACCTTGCGGGCACCGGCGTCGCGGGCCATCTGCACGATTTCCTTCGACGTGGTGCCGCGCACGATGGAGTCGTCGACCAGCAGCACGTTGCGGCCCTTGAATTCGCTGCCGATCACGTTGAGCTTCTGGCGCACCGATTTCTTGCGGACCTCGTGGCCGGGCATGATGAAGGTGCGGCCCACGTAGCGGTTCTTCACAAAGCCTTCGCGGTACGGCAGGCCGAGCAACTGGGCCAGCTGCATCGCGCTCGGGCGGCTGGATTCGGGGATCGGGATGACCACGTCGATGTCTTTTGGCGGCACGGTGGAGATCACGCGCTTGGCCAGTGTTTCACCCAGGTTCAGTCGCGCCTGGTAGACCGAGATGCCGTCCATCACCGAATCGGGCCGGGCCAGGTACACGTATTCGAAGATGCAGGGGTTCAGCGACGGTGCATCGGCGCATTGCTGCGTGTGGACCTTGCCTTCGAGGTCGACGAACACGGCTTCGCCCGGCGCCAGGTTGCGGTCCAGGTTGTGGCCCGTGCCTTCCAGCGACACGGATTCACTGGCCAGCATGACCGAGCCAGAGCCGCTGTTGGAGCGGCCGATGCACAGCGGGCGAATGCCGAACGGGTCGCGGAACGCAAGCAGGCCGTGGCCGGCGATGGAGGCGATCACGGCATACGAGCCCTTCACGCGGCGGTGCACGTTGCGCACGGCCGTGAACACGTCCATCGGCGTGAGCGGCAGGCCGCGGGTCGACTTTTCCATCTCGTGGGCCAGCACGTTGAGCAGCACTTCGGAGTCGCTCTCGGTGTTGATGTGGCGGTGGTCGGTGGTGAACAGCTCGCTCTTGAGCGCATGGGCGTTGGTCAGGTTGCCGTTGTGCACCAGCACGATGCCGAAGGGCGCATTCACGTAGAAGGGCTGGGCCTCTTCTTCGCTGTAGGCGTTGCCGGCCGTGGGGTAGCGCACCTGGCCCAGGCCGCAGTGACCGGGCAGCGCGCGCATGTTGCGCGTGCGAAACACGTCGCGCACCATGCCCTTGGCCTTGTGCATGAAGAACTTGCGCTCTTGCTGGGTGACGATGCCGGCGGCATCCTGGCCACGGTGCTGCAGCAGCAACAGGGCGTCGTAGATCAGCTGGTTGACTGGGGCGTTGCTGACAACACCGACGATTCCACACATGGGCTTATCCTGGTTAACGAGTCAAGAAGGGTCAAGGCAAAAACTTGGCAAATTCTTCGGGCAGCATGGGCCGCACGGTGTGCAACGCCTCGGACGCGATCGCGGCGCCCCGGGATTCTTCCCACCACTCGATGGTGTTCAACGACGTCAGATGCGCCACGGCCGCGGCGGCCAACAACAGGATCACGCCGCGCAGCGCACCGAACACCATGCCCAGCACGCGGTCCACCGGCCGCAGGCCCACGGCCTGCACCAGCCGCCGGATCACCGACGCCACCAGCCCGCCGGCGAACGCCACGACGATGAACACCAATACAAAACCGGCGGCGAAACGCATCGTCTCGGTGGCCTGCCCCATCGGCAGCTTGGCCGCCACGTCGGGGGCGAACCACTGCGCCGCGAAGAACGCGCACAGCCAGCCCAGCACCGACAACACTTCGAAGACCAGGCCCCGCCAGACACCAAGCACTGTTGACGCCAACAGCACCGCCAGCAAGATCCAGTCCAACACGACCATCACCATCCGCCCCTACAAGGTGAGGATGGATGCCGACAATTCCAGTCCCTTGATCTTGGAGGCCGCCTTGTCGGCTTCCGCCTTGTTGGCAAACGGCCCCACGCGCACCCGGGTGCGCTGGCCGTCCTTGGTGTCGACCACCTGGGCGTAGGTTTTCAGACCGGCGCGCTCCAGCTTCTGGCGGGCGTCGCGGGCCTTGGCGGCATCGGCGAACGCGCCGACCTGCACGATGAAACGCGTCTCGCCCGAGGCAGCCACCGCAGCCACGTTTTTGCCTTCGAGCAGGGCCTTGGCGCGGGCGCCGCTTTCGTCGGCTTTCGGTTCGGCCTTCGCGACCGGCTTGGGCTCGGGCTGTTTTGGGTCGGGATGCGGCTCGGGCTTGATGGGCGCGGGTTTTTCAGGCTTGGGCAGGCTGGCCTGC
>JAQGMQ010000464.1 GCA_028292305.1 Rhodoferax sp. | reverse complement strand
TGCCGATTTTGTTTGCCTATTCGATGAAGCTGGCGCTGATCACGCTGGCCTTCACCTGCATGATCTGTTGCGTGGTGGCGGCCATGGTGCCGAGCTTCAACCGCCGCCTGCGCGACCTGTACAACGCCGAGGGCGAGCGCCAGTCGATGATGGTCGAGACCATCCACGGCATGCGCACGGTGAAGGCGCTGGCCATCGAGCCGGCGCAGCGCCGTTTGTGGGACCAGCGCTCGGCCCAGTCGATCAACATGCACTTCCGGGTGGGCAAGATCGCCATCACCGGCGGCGCCATCACCGACTTTCTGGGCAAGCTGCTGCCGGTGGTGATCATCATCATCGGTGCGCAGGACGTGTTCGACCAGACGCTCACCGTGGGCGCGTTGATCGGCTTCCAGATGTTGTCGGGCCGGGTGGTGGCGCCGCTGATCGCCATCGTCGGCCTGGTCAACGAATACCAGGAAACGGCGCTGTCGGTGCGCATGCTCGGTGAGGTCATGAACCGGCCTTCCGAAGGGCGCGCCGGCGCGGGTGGCCTGCGGCCCGAGCTGGCCGGCGAGATCTCGTTCGACGAGGTGACCTTTCGGTATCCGGGCTCGAGCAATGCCGCGCTGGACCGTGCCAGCTTCACCATCAAGGCCGGCACCGTGGTGGGCGTCGTCGGGCGCAGTGGCTCGGGCAAGACCACGCTGACCAAGCTGATCCAGGGGCTGTATGGCGTGCAGGAAGGCATCGTGCGCTTCGACCGCACCGATGCGCGCGAGATCGAGCTGGCCCATCTGCGCCGCCAGATCGGCGTGGTGCTGCAGGAGAATTTTCTGTTCCGTGGCACGGTGCGCGAAAACATTTCGGCGGCGCGGCCCGAGGCCACGTTCGAGGAGATCGTGGCCGCCGCCGAAGCCGCCGGCGCGGCCGAGTTCATCGAACGCCTGCCGCAGGGCTACAACACCATGCTGGAGGAAAACGCCTCCAACCTGTCGGGCGGGCAGAAACAGCGGCTGTCGATCTCGCGTTCGCTGCTTACCAAGCCGCGTATCCTGGTGCTCGATGAAGCCGCCAGCGCCCTCGATCCCGAAAGCGAAGCCATCTTCATCCGGAACCTGTCGCGCATCGCCGTGGGCCGCACGGTGGTGATGATCTCGCACCGCCTGTCCACCCTGGTCAATGCCAACGCCATCCTGGTGATGCAGCAGGGCCGGCTGGTGGACAGCGGCACCCATCCCGAATTGCTGACCCGCTGCGAAACCTACCAACACCTATGGAACCAGCAGACAAGCCACCTGTGAAACTGGCCCAGCCCGGCAAAAGCTGGTGGCGCCGCAATGGCGGCGCCAAGGGGCGGACCATCGTCGAATACCTGCCCGACGCCGACGAGATCGAGCGCAGCCCGGTGCCGCGTTTCGCGCAGGTCACGCTGCATGTGCTGGTGCTCGGGGTGGTGGCGTTTTTTGTCTGGGCCACGTTCTCCAAGGTCGACCAGGTGGTGATCGCCCAGGGCCGGCTGGTGAACCCGCTGCCCAACGTGGTGGTGCAGCCGCTGGAGACCGCGGTGATCCAGAGTGTGGACGTGCGTGTCGGCCAGGTGGTGAAGAAGGGCGACCGGCTGGCTTCGCTCGACGCGACCTTCGTGCAGGCCGACGAGACCCAGCTGCGGCAGCGCCTGACCAGCATGGAGACCCAGGTCGCCGGCCTGGAGCAGGAGCTGGCCGGCGGCAACAGCACCCGCAAGCCGGCCGAGCAGGGCGACACCGACGGCCTGCTGCAGGCCAGCCTGGTGAACGAACGCAAGGCCAACTACCGCGCCCAGCAGATGAAGCTGGCCGAGACCGTGGGCAAGCTGCGCGCCGGCCTGGCCACGAACCGGCAGGACCAGCAGTTCGTGGAGTCGCGCCTGCGGTCGCTGAAGGAAATCGAGGCCATGCAGGAAAAGATGGTGGCGCAGAAGTTCGGCGCGCCGCTGCAGTTGCTCGAAGCCCAGCAGCGCACCAAGGAAGTCCAGCGCGACCTGGAGCTGGTGGTGAGCCGCGAGCAGGAGCTGCGCCGCGAGCTGTCGGCCTACGAAGCCGAGAAAATGGCTTTTGAGAAAGGCTGGCGCCAGAAGTCCATGGAAGACCTGCTGCAGGCCTCGCGCGAGCGCGATTCCCTCAAGGAGCAATTGCAGAAGGCCGACCGCCGGCAGAAGCTGGTGACGCTGAACGCGCCGGTCGATGCGGTGGTGCTGGAAATCGCCAAGCTGTCGCCGGGCTCGGTGGTGCGCGAGGCCGAAACCTTCTTCACCCTGGTGCCGCTGAACGTGGTACTGGAGGCCGAAGTGCAGGTCGAATCGGCCGACGTCGGCTACATCAAGGTCGGCGACCCGGTGCACGTGAAGCTGGATGCGTTTCCGTTCCAGCGCCACGGCACCTTGCACGCCCAGGTGCGCACCATCAGCCAGGACGCTTTTCGCCGCGATGCCGCCGCCAAGTCGGGCGCCGATGCCTTCTACCTGAGCCGCGTCACGCTGCAGCCCACGCCGCTCAAGAACATGAAGGACAGCGCGCAACTGCTGCCGGGCATGACGCTGGCGGCCGAGATCGTGGTGGGCGAGCGCTCGGTGATTTCGTATCTGGCCTGGCCTTTGACAAAAGGCATGAACGAAGCCATCCGCGAGCCCTGACCGGCAAGCTATAAACGCCGCCATGACCACCACGAGCCCCGCGCGCGACAAACGCATCTTCACCGAGACCCTCAAGGCCGCCCGCATCGGCGTGCTCGAATCGCAATACGAGCTGGGCCTGATGTATGCCAACGGCATCGGCGCGCCGCAGGATTTCGAGCAGGCCCTGGCCTGGATTCGCAAGGCCGCCGAACGCGGCATGGCCGCGGCGCAGTATTTGCTGGGCACGCGTTACGCCAGCGGCTCGGCGGTGGCCAAGGACGACCACCAGGCGTTCTTCTGGTTTGCCAAGGCCGCCGAACAGGGCCATTCGAAAGCCATCTGGCGGTTGGGCCGGCTGCATACGGCGCAACATGCGCTGCTGGCCGCGCAGTGTTATGCCAAGGCGGCGGAGCTTGGCGTGGCGCAGGCCCAGCTGGCGCTGGGCGAAGCTTATGCGGCGGGTGCGGGTGTGGCGCAAGACCACGGCCAGGCGCTGCACTGGTACCAGCAGGCCGCCGAGCAGGGCTTGGCCAACGCGCAGCACGCC
>JAQGMQ010000457.1 GCA_028292305.1 Rhodoferax sp. | reverse complement strand
CGTGAGCGCCACCGCGCAAGCCGCCGCCAGAGCGCCGTTTCTTACCGCATTTCTGTTCATGTCAGATCTCCTCGATGAATGGCAACAGGGCCGGGGCTCAATACGAAGCCGAACCGGAGTTCGGCGTATTGAGGTAGGGGAACCGCGTGAGGAACGGCACGGTGGCCTGGTCCACGCCATCGTGGATGTTGGCCGAACTCGCACCCAGCGGCACGCTCGATGGCTTGCAGGCCGAGGTCAGGCTCGGCACGCCGGGCACGCCGTTCAGGCCCAGCGCGTTGCCGTCGCCGTTGATCACGCACAGGCCGCCGAGCATGGCCACCAGCGCGATGTCGACCACGTCGTCCTTGGGCCGGCGGCCGTTCGGGAAGCCGGCCAGGTCCTTGGCCTGCGCCAGGTTGGCCGGGCCGCCGACACGCAGCACTTCACCGGCCACGCCGAGGCGGTTCTGGTCGGCGAACACCACCGGGGCGATGGCCGTGTTCAGCCGGAGCATTTCAGACGGCGTGGTGGTGGCGGGCTTGTTCACGCCGGGAATACCGGTGAGGAACACGGTGGCCAGGTCGGTGCGCGGCAGGTTGGTGGGCGCCACGGCCGTGGCGTTGCCAGCCAGCGCGATACCGAGCAGCGCGGGCAGACTCGGGTTGATCACGTAGTTCAGGAACTGCGTGTCGTCCTGCGGCTTGGAGGCGTTGAACTTGTCCTTGTCGGGCAGGCCGATCACCAGTTCGTTCACCAGTGGTTGACCAAGACGCGACACCTGCACCCAGGCACCACCCGCCTTCTCGCTGGTCTGGTGACCGGATGGCGGCTTGCCATTCAGCAGCCGCGCCTGGCGCAGGCTGGCCGTGCTCCAGCCGCCGATGACCGGGTCGGTGCCGGCGGTCAGGCAGTCCTTGTGCACTTCGATGGCGATGGTGGTGATGTTGGCCTTCTGGATGACGTGCTGGCCACCCTTGCCGACCGCGTCCTTGTTGGCCGGATCGAGCAGGAACGCGGTGGGTGCATTCACCAGGTCGAACACCGTGCCCAGGTTGACCGCAAAGCCTTCCTGGCGCTGGCCGACGAACACGTTGCCGGTGTCCTTGCCGGCGGGGCAGCCCGGGATCTTGATGGTGTGGATGTGCTTTTGCGCGTAGCTTTCATAGGCCGCGGCATCGCCCAGCGTCTTCGAGCCGATGTAGTCGACCGGCTTCTCGAACACCTTGTTGCCGTCGGTCTTGGTGATGGCCTGCACGGTGCCCTTGCGGCGGTCGCCGCGCACCACGTTCACGCTGTAGGTTTCGTTCAGGTTGAGGTTCGGGTCGTTGACCTTGCTCACGCCGCCGGCCTGGATCAGCGGGATCGGTGTGGTGCCCGAGCCGATGGGCAGCGCCACCGAATTGAGCTTGTTGGTGAAGCGGAACTGGAAGGTCAGGTCTTCCTTGGCGTCGCCGTTGTTGTCGATGTGGATCTCGTACAGCGCGTTCGGGTCGAGCTGGAAGTAGTTGGGGCCACCGTACGGCGCCTGCAGCGGCTGGTAGTTGGCGATCAGGGTCACGTAGTCGGAGCGGCCGCCGGTGCCGTTGGCGGCCACGCCTTCGTAGCTGCGGAACATGTAGAAGTCGGTGCCGTCCACCTTGGGGCTGGTGGTGATGAACGGGGCTTCTCGGTGGCTGGACGCCAGCGCTGCAGTGGCGACGACGAGCAACGCGCAAGCTTGCGCGACTCTTGTGATCCGGATGGCCATGGTGATCTCCTCGGGTGAACGGTGGTGGTGGTGGGGTGGTGGGGCAGGTTTTTCTTCTTCCCCGTTACCGATACGCACATGGATGTGTTTTAGATTCACAAAACTTCATTGAATCCATTGCCCCCACGGCCGCGTATCCACGGCATCTACCGCAACCGGCGACAAGGCACGGCCCGCAAGGCACGACCCCGTCCCATCCCATGGCCTTGCCGCGCTCTCCGTCCTCTTGCTTCGCCTCCCGGCGCCGAGCCCGCACGGGCCTGCGGAAAGCGGTTGCGCCTGACCGACCGAGGTCCGCGGCGCACGTTATTGCACAATCCGCCGATGCGCTCCACCATCCCCGACGAAGAACTGATCACCCTGCTCGACCGCATAGCGGCCAGGGACCAGGCGGCCCTCAAGGCCCTGTACGACCGCTGCGCGTCCAAGCTGTACGGACTGGCCCTGCGCGTGGTAAGCCAGCGCGACGCGGCGGAGGATGTGCTGCAGGAAGCCTTCATCAGCATCTGGCGCGGCGCGCCCGACTACCGAGCCACCCTGAGCCCGCCGATGGCCTGGATGGGCATGGTGGTGCGCAGCCGCGGGCTCGACTTTCTGCGCCGGCGCACGGCCGACCGCGCGCAGCTGACGCAGGAATTCGACGAACTCATGGCCGACACGCTGGAAGGCAACGCGGCCGACCCGATGGATGCCACCCAGGCCAGCCAGCAGGCGCTGGCGCTGCACCGCTGCCTGACACAGCTCGAAAGCAAGCAGCGCGAGGTGGTCAGCCTGGCCTATTTGCGCGACCTGAGCCACGGCGAGCTAGCCGCCCAGCTGCGCTTGCCGCTGGGCACCGTGAAGACCTGGATCCGGCGCGGGCTGGCCCAGTTGCGCGCCTGCATGGCCGGTTTCGCGTGAAGGGGCCGACATGAATATCCAGGCCTATCCCGAACTGATCGACCGCCTCGCGGCCCACCACGCGCTGGGCACCTTGCGCGGTGGCGCGCGCCGCCGGCTAGAAGACATCGCCCGCAACCAGCCCGCGGTGCGCGCCAGCATGCTGGTCTGGCAGGCGCGACTGTCAGCACTTGCTGAATTGCAGCCCACCCAGGAGCCCAGCCCCGCGGTGTGGACCCGCATCCAAAACCTGGTGGAGGCCGAAGCGCGCCAGGCTGCCGCGCGCACGCCGGCCGCGGTACCCGCAAAGGCCACCACAAGCTGGTGGCAGAGCCTGGGCCTGTGGCGCGGCGCGGCGTTGGCCGGGGTGGCGCTGGCGGTGGTCACCGTGGTGGTCGGCACGCAGACGCGCGAGCGCCTGGGCACCGAGATCGCGGCGTTGCAGACCCGGCTGCAGGCCACGCCGCAGATCCAATACGTGGCGGTGCTGGCCGGCGATGCCGGTGTGCCGGCCGGCACTTCGGTGCTGGTGACCTTCGACGCGCGCAGTGGCCAGCTGGTGCTGCAGCGCGAAGGCAGCTACCAGGAGACGGCCGACAAATCGCTGCAGCTGTGGGCCTTGCCGCCAGGCGGTGCGCCGCGGTCGCTGGGCGTGCTCGGCAGCGACCGCGTGCTGCG
>JAQGMQ010000428.1 GCA_028292305.1 Rhodoferax sp. | reverse complement strand
CACGGTGAGCGAGGCGCCGTTCTGGATTTCCATCTCGGCCATCGGGAAGCGCCAGGCGAGTGTGCCGTCGCCGGTTTCCGTCCACTGGATGATGTCTATGAACTGTTTGCGGATGAAGTCCATCAAGGCCATGAGAGTCTCCTGGGGTGGAACGGGGAACGGCAGGTCGTCGGGATGATACCCGCGGCACCCGCGCGCAAGCTGGCTGATTTGACAGTGCTGTGCGGCTTGCGCTGTATGCCGATGGTGCATGGCCCGATGTTGCGTTGGGCCATGGCAGTCTTACGCGCTGCAGGTACTTTGGACACGACGTGCAGAGGCGTTGCCGTGGGAAATGCCTGTGCGTTTTCCCGGATGCGGGTGCGAGCCGGCATGCACCGTAATGCAAACGAACGGCACGCCAGGCAAATAGCCGACGGGCTGGCCGCGTTTGCTGGCCCGCGCACCCGGCGTCACCGTGAAAGCGCGGCGTACGCAGGTCTACAATCCCCTGGCTCACGACGCTGACGGCTCGCCGCTTCGCGCAAGTCCGGTTCGAGCAGGAGACGATTGATGACCGACACGGTGAACACCGAAGAAAAGCGCGCGGAACTGCGCCGCGCCGCCCTCGAATACCACGAGTTTCCGACGCCCGGCAAGATTGCCATCGCGGCGACCAAGCAGCTGATCAACCAGCACGACCTGGCGCTGGCGTATTCGCCCGGCGTGGCTGCGCCCTGCGAGGAAATCGTCAAAGATCCGAACAACGCGTTCAAGTACACGAGCCGGGGCAACCTGGTGGCGGTGATCACCAACGGCACGGCGGTGCTGGGCTTGGGCGACATCGGCGCATTGGCCTCCAAGCCGGTGATGGAGGGCAAGGGCGTGCTCTTCAAGAAGTTCGCCGGCGTGGACGTGTTCGACATCGAGATCGACGAGAAGGACCCGGTCAAACTGGTCGACATCATCGCGTCGCTGGAGCCTACCTTCGGCGCCATCAATCTCGAAGACATCAAGGCCCCTGACTGCTTCTACGTCGAGCGCGAACTGCGCAAGTGCATGAAGATTCCGGTCTTCCACGACGACCAGCACGGCACGGCCATCACGGTGGCGGCGGCCATGCTGAACGGCCTGAAGGTGGTGGGCAAGAACATCGCTGAAGTCAAGCTGGTCACGTCGGGTGCGGGCGCCGCGGCGCTGGCCTGCTTGAATCTGCTGCTCAAGGTCGGGCTCAAGCGGGAAAACGTCTACGTGACCGACTTGGCCGGCGTGGTGTACGAAGGCCGCACCGAGCTGATGGACGACGACAAACGCCAGTACATGCAGAACACCACGGCGCGTTCGCTGCTCGAGGTGATCGAAGGTGCCGACGTGTTCCTGGGCCTGTCGGCCGGCGGGGTCTTGAAGCCGGCCATGGTCGCCAAGATGGCGGCGAACCCGGTGATCTTCGCGTTGGCCAACCCCAACCCCGAGATCTCGCCCGAAGACGCCCATGCGGTGCGCGGCGACGTCGTGATGGCCACCGGCCGCACCGATTACCCGAACCAGGTCAACAACGTCCTGTGCTTCCCGTACATCTTCCGCGGCGCCCTCGATTGCGGTGCCACCACGATCACCGACGAGATGGAAATCGCGGCGGTGCACGCCATCGCCGACCTGGCCCAGGCCGAGCAGAGCGAAGTGGTGGCCGCGGCCTATGCCGGTGAAAAACTGGCTTTCGGCCCCGAGTACCTGATCCCCAAGCCGTTCGATCCACGGCTGATGATGAAGATCGCGCCGGCCGTGGCCAAGGCCGCCGAAGACAGCGGCGTGGCCCTGCGCCCGATCAAGGACATGGACGCCTACCGCGACCGCCTGCAAAGCTTCGTCTATGCCTCGGGCACGATGATGAAGCCGATCTACGACGCGGCCAAGAAGGCCACCCGCAAACGCGTGGCCTATGCCGAAGGCGAAGAAGAACGTGTGTTGCGCGCGGCACAGATCGTGGTCGACGAAGGCATTGCCCGCCCCACGCTCATCGGCCGCCCGGCGGTGATCGAAGAGCGCATCGCCAAGTTCGGCCTGCGCCTGAAGCCCGAGCTCGACTACGACGTGGTCAACGTCGAACAGGACCACCGCTACCGCGATTTCTGGCAGACCTACCACCGCATGACCGAACGCAAGGGCATCACGGTGCAGGTCGCCAAGATCGAGATGCGCCGGCGCCTCACCTTGATCGCCGCCATGCTGCTGCACAAGGGCGAAGTCGACGGCATGATCTGCGGCACCTGGGGCCACACCCACATGCACCTGGCGTACATCGACCAGGTCATCGGGCGCCGCCCTGGCGGCAGCCCCAGCACGCCGCAGGACGTGCAGATCTACGCCTGCATGAACGGCCTGATCCTGCCCGGCCGGCAGGTTTTCCTGGTGGACACGCACGTCAACTACGACCCCACGGCTGAAGAGCTGACAGAGATCACCGTGATGGCTGCCGAGGAGATGATGCGCTTCGGCCTGAAGCCGAAAGCCGCTCTGCTGTCGCACAGCAACTTCGGCCAGAGCAACCAGCCGAGCGCGGTCAAGATGCGCCGCGTGCTCGAGCTGCTGCAGACCCAGGCGCCCTGGCTCGAGGTGGACGGTGAAATGCACGGCGACGTGGCGCTCGACAGCGCGGCCCGCGCTGCCACGATGCCGCACAGCACGCTCGCTGGTGATGCAAACCTGCTGGTCATGCCCAATATTGATGCAGCCAATATTTCGTACAACCTGCTCAAGACCGCAGCCGGCGGCAACATCGCCATCGGCCCGGTGCTGCTGGGCGCCGCGAAACCTGTACACATTCTGACGGCCAGCGCCACCGTTCGGCGCATTGTGAACATGACCGCTCTGACAGTAGCGGACGCCAATGTGGTGCGTTGATCAGCGTTAACGCCCTGTAAAGGCGTAGCGAGCACTAACTCAGTTCGCAATCAACCCCAAGAGGCTGCCCAATATTTGGGCAGCCTCTTGCTTTTTGGGGACGCATGCGTCACACTAGCGCCTTGAAATTTTCGGGTTAACCCGAGGTTTCCGAAAGGTATGAGAAGGTGCAAGGGTTCTTACAAGGCGGGGTGAATGGGGCAGACAACAAGATGAACAAGCGGCTCAAAGCTTGTCTTTCCGGCATCGCGCTCGTATTTTGCACCAGCTTGGTGCAAGCCCGTTCTCCATCTCCTGTTGAGTCACTTCCCACCATTCAGGCGGCGGAACTGCCTGAACAGGGCCGACAGACCTACAGGTTGATTCGGCAGGGCGGACCTTTTCCTTACAGCAAAGACGGTGTGGTCTTCGGTAATC
>JAQGMQ010000379.1 GCA_028292305.1 Rhodoferax sp. | reverse complement strand
CGGCGGCCCCGGATGCCGTGCCAGCAGAGTCGGTATCCTAACCCAGCGCGCTCTGCAACGGCAGTCGGAAATGACGCCTTTGCTTCAGGCCGCGTCCCACTCCGGCGCCAGGCCTTCGGGGCTGACGAACCGCTTGTGGCGCGCGGCCAGCGCGTGGATGCGGGCCATCTCGTCGGCACTCAATTCGAAGTCGAAGATGTCGAAGTTCGAAGCGGCCCGCGCGGCCTGCACGGTCTTGGTCAAGGCCACCACGCCAGGCTGCTGCACCAGCCAGCGCAGCGTGACCTGCACGGCCGATTTGCCATGGCGTTCGCCGATGTCGCGCAGCACGGCGTCGCCCGCCACCGTGCCGTCGGCCAGGCCGTAGTAGGCGGTCACGGTCATGTGCGCAGCGTGTGCCGCGCGCAGTACTTTTTGCTGGCTCAGGTAGGGGTGGTATTCGACCTGGTTGGTGACGATGGGCGAGGCGCTCAGGCGCACGGCCTCGGCCATCTGCGCGGTGTTGAGGTTGCTCACGCCGATGTGTTGCGCCATGCCGGCGCGCTGCACGTCATTGAGCGCGGCGATGGTCTCGGCGAACGGCACCTTGGGGTTGGGCCAATGCAACAGCAGCAGGTTCACGTGGTCGGTGCGCAGCTTCTTCAGGCTGGTCTCGACGGACAGTTGCAGGCCGCACGCGTGGTAGTGGTCGACCCAGACCTTGGTGGTCAGGAAGATGTCGTTGCGCGGCACATTCGCGCCTTGAATGGCTTCGCCGACTTCGGCTTCGTTGCCGTAGATCTGCGCGGTGTCGATGTGGCGGTAGCCGATGGCCAGGGCTTCGGGCAAGATGCGCAACACGTCGGCGCCGGGCATGCGGAAGGTGCCGAAGCCGAGCGAAGGGATGGTGGCCGGGCCTGCGCCCAGGGGTTTGGTGGCGAGGTGGGTGGTCGTGGTGGTCATGCAGGGTCTCCTTGAAAGTCAATGGGCGCTGACAGCGCGTCTCGGCAGCGCCGAGGATGGGACAGTGGCGGGCAACTTGCGGTCGAGCCGGCCCATGAACGTGGTGAGGCCCAGCGCGCCGAGCACCACGATGGCCCCGATCCACGGCGTGTGCATCAGGCCCAGGTGTTCGACGATGGCGCCGCCGGCCAGCGCACCGCCGGCAATGCCGAGGTTGAAGGCGGCAATGTTCAGGCCCGCGGCCACGTCGACCGCCTGTGGCGTCACGCGTTCGGCCTGCTGCACCACATACACCTGCAGGCCGGGCACGTTGCCGAAGGCCACGGCGCCCCAGAGCAGCACGGTGGCCACGGCGAGCCAGGGGTTGTGGGCGGTGAAGGTCAACACGAACAGCACTGCGGCCAGGCCCAGGAACACCACCTGCAACGCGCGGATGGCGCCGTGCCGGTCGGCCAGCTTGCCGCCCCAGATGTTGCCCACGGCCACCGACACGCCGTAGACCAGCAGCACCAGGCTCACGGTGCCGGCGCTGAAGCCCGACACGTCCTGCAGGATCGGCGCCAGGTAGGTGAACGCGATGAACGAGCCGCCGTAACCGAGTGCCGTGGTGGCGTACACCAGCAACAGCCGCGGCTGTGCCAATACCCGCACCTGCTGCACCAGCGACGCTGGTGCGCTGTGCTGGATGCCCGAGGGCACAAACACCAGCGAGCCGATGAAGGCGACCAGCCCCAGCGCCGACACCGCCAGGAAGGTTTCGCGCCATCCGAAATGCTGGCCGATGACGGTGCCCAGCGGCACGCCGGTGCCCAGCGGCACGCCGGTGACCAGCGCCACGGTGAGGCCGGTGAACATGATGGCGATCGCGCTGGCGGCTTTTTCGCGCGGCACCAGGCTGGTGGCGATGGTGGTGCCGATCGAGAAGAACACGCCGTGCGCCAGGCCGGTGAGGATGCGTGCGGTCACCAGCGAGGTGTAGCCCGGCGCCTGCCAGGCCAACAGGTTGCCGGCGGTGAACAACACCATCAGGCTCAGCAGCAGGATTTTGCGTGGCACCCGACCGGTGAGCGCGGTGAGCACCGGCGCGCCGATGGCGACACCCAGCGCGTACAGGCTGACCAGCAGGCCGGCCGAGGGCAGGCTGACGCCCAGGTCGGCGGCGATGACGGGCAGCAGCCCGACGATGACGAACTCGGTGGTTCCGATGGCGTAGGCGCTGATGGTCAGCGCCAGCAAGGCAAGAGGCATGGTGGGCTCCAGTGGATGAATGGCTGGAGTCTCGGGCTTTGTCTCTTGCAGAAAAAGTAGGTTCTGCGCACAATATTATTGACCCGGAGTCAACAATCACCATGAAAATCACGCTTGAAGAACTGACGGCTTTCACGGCCGTGGTCGACACCGGATCGATCACCGCGGCCGCCGCGCAGCTGGGGCAAACCACCTCGGGCGTGAGCCGCGCACTGGGCCGGCTCGAAGAAAAACTGGCCACCACGCTGCTGCAGCGCACCACCCGCCGCACCGAGCTCACCGAAGAGGGCAACACCTTTCTGGCCCAGGCGCGCAAGATCCTGGCCGCGGTGGACGACGCCGAAGAACAGATGGCCGTGCGCCGCCAGCAACCCGCCGGCCGGCTGCGCGTCAACGCCGCCGTGCCCTACATGCTGCACGTGGTGGTGCCGCTGGTGGCCGACTTCCGCGCGCAGTACCCGGCGATCGCGCTGGAGCTGAACAGCAGCGACGAGATCATCGACCTGCTGGAGCACCGCACCGACATCGCCATCCGCATCGGCGCGTTGCAGGACTCGACCCTGCACGCCCGCCCGCTCGGCAGCAATGGGTTGCGCCTGCTGGCCAGCCCCGCCTACCTGAAGGCCCACGGGCGGCCGAAAAACGTGGCCGCGCTGGTCGCCAACCACCGCCTGCTCGGCTTCACCCAGCCCGCATCGCTGAACCGCTGGCCCGTGCGCGACGCCGACGGCAACGACCTGCAGATCACGCCGTCGCTGCTCGCTTCCAGCGGCGAAACCCTGCGGCAACTGGCGCTGGCGGGTGTCGGTGTGGTCTGCCTCGCCGACTTCCTGACCCGCACCGACCGCGCCGCCGGCACGCTGGTGCAGGTGCTGCCGCGCGAGACCCTGGATGTGCGCCAGCCGGTGCACGCGGTGTATTACCGGAACACGCAGCTGGCGGCCCGGATTGCGTGTTTTCTGGATTTCATGGGGGCGCGCTTGGCGGACCACGCGGACTGAATCCACCTGATGGCACATATCCGCGCACACACGTACAATAACACGTACAACCAAGGAGTTTCGATGGACGCCATCACCTATTCGTCCGCACGCGCCAACCTGGCTCGCACCATGGACCGGGTCTGCGAAGACCATGAGGCGCTGATCATCACCCGCAACGGCGAGCAAGCGGTCGTGATGCTGTCGCTCGAGGATTTCCAGGCACTCGAAGAAACCGCCTATTTGCTGCGCAATCCCACCAACGCCAAGCGTCTGCTGTCCGCGGCGGGGCAGCTTGAGGCCGGCAAGGGCGTCGAGAAAAAGCTGACGGAATGAGATTGGTGTTTGCCGATGAGGCCTGGGACGATTACCTCTACTGGCAAAAACAGGACAAGCGGATGGTGGAACGCATCGACAAACTGATCGGCGAGATCCGCCGCGATCCTTTCACCGGGGTCGGTAAACCCGAGCCGCTGAAACATGCGCTTGCGGGCTTCTGGTCGCGCCGCATCAACGACGAACACCGGCTGGTCTACAGGGTTGAAGCCGATGCGCTACTGATTGCTCAACTCCGATACCACTATTGAACCCGAGACAAACAACCATGCTCAACCTCTACACCTGGACCACCCCCAACGGCCGCAAGCCCCTGATCCTGCTCGAGGAGCTGGGTGTACCGTACGTGGCGCATGCCGTCAACATCGGCAAGAACGAGCAGTTCACGCCGCAGTTCCTGGCGATCTCACCGAACAACAAGATCCCGGCGCTGGTGGACGACGCGGCGCCAGGCGGCGCACTCACCATCATGGAAAGCGGCGCGATCCTGACCTACCTGGCCGAGCAGAGCGGGCGGTTCCTCGACGCGTCGGGGCCGGGCCGGTACAAGGCGCTGGAATGGCTGCATTGGCAGATCGGCGGCTTGGGGCCGATGCTGGGGCAGCTCGGGTTCTTTGCCAAGCGCTCGGAAGAAAAGGCGCCGCTGGCGATCAAGCGCTTCACCGAGGAGGCCGAACGCCTGCTCGGTGTGATGGAAAAGCGGCTGGCCGCGGTGCCGTATCTGGCCGGCGACGACTACACCATCGCCGACATGGCCAGCTACGCCTGGACGCTGACCACCACCACCGTCACCAAGGACGTGCTGGCCCACACGGTGGCCAACATGCCGTCCGTGCACCGCTGGCTGGCCGCCGTGGGCGCCCGGCCCGCCGTGCAGCGGGCGATGGCCTGGAAGCCAGCCTAGGCGATCCGTTCAGGCGTTGGACCACAGGGCCAGCGCCTGCCGCGCCACGACCCCGCCCAGCACCGCCATCACCAGCCCGACGCCGGCGTCCAGCCAGCGCCAGGCGCCTGGGCGCGACAGCCACGGCGCCAGGAAGCGCGCGCCAAAACCCAGCGCGCTGAACCAGGCCAGGCTGGCCAGCCCCGCGCCGGCCACGAAACACCATTTGGCCGCGCCGGGCTGCGCCGCGCCGACCGAGCCGATCAGCACCACCGTGTCCAGGTAGACGTGCGGATTGAGCAGCGTGAACGCCGCCAGCTGCAGCATCACCGCCTTCAGCGGCGCGCGCAGTCCGGGTGCGTCCACCGGCTGCAGCCCCTGCGGCCGAATGGCGCGCTTCAATGCCAACGCGGCGTAGGCAAACAGAAAGACCGAGCCGCCAGCGGCCAGGCCGATCGCCAATGTTGGCTGGTTGGCCAGCACCTGGGCCATACCCGCGACACCGGCCGCGACCAGCAACGTGTCGGCTCCGAAGCAGAACAACACCACCTGCGGCAGGTGCTCACGGCGCATGCCTTGGCGCAGCACAAAGGCGTTTTGGGCTCCGATGGCGACGATCAGCCCGAAGCACAGCCCCAGACCCGTGGTGAACGCAGAAAAATAAGCGGATGAACTGTGCATGCGGCGCATTCTGCTGGTCGCTTCAAAATTAGCCCAGTTAAACTTTCTTCATCTCATTAAGCAAATCTAAGCCATGCTGGACTACGTTTCTCTTTCCGCCGTGGCCCAGGTGGTGCGCGACGGCAGCTTCGAGCGGGCCGCGCAGGCGCTGCACGTCACACCCTCCGCCGTTTCCCAACGCGTCAAGCTGCTCGAAGAAAGGCTGGGCCTGGCGCTGATCGTGCGCGGCGCGCCCTGCACGGCCACCGAGGCGGGGCGCTGGCTGTGCCGCCACGTAGAACAGGTGGGCATGCTGGAAAGTGATCTGCACGGCGCCTTGCCGTCGCTGGGTGCGCAGGACGCCGCGGGCAACCGGGTCACGCTGCGCATCGCCGTCAGCGCCGACAGCCTGGCGACCTGGGTGGTGGATGCCGCCGCCGCTTTCAGCCGGGACGAGCCGGCGCTGCTTGACTTCCATGTCGACGACCAGGACCACACGGCCGACTGGCTGAAAAACGGCGAAGTGCTGGCCGCGGTGACCAGCAGCGCCAAGCCGGCGCAAGGCTGCCATGCCGTGCCGCTGGGCCACATGCGTTACGTGGCCACGGCCAGCCCCGCCTACGTGTCGCGTTACCTGCCCGGCGGTGTCGACGCCCACAGCCTGGCCCAGGCGCCCTGCCTGGTGTTCAACCGCAAGGACCAGCTGCAAGCGCGCTGGCTGCGCCAGGTGTGTGGCCGCGCGGTGCAGGCACCCCAGCACTGGTTGCCCAACTCGCACGCCTTTGTGCAGGCTTCATTGGCCGGCATGGGCTGGGGCATGAATCCGCTGGCGCTGGTGGAAGCGCACCTGCAGAGCGGAGCGCTGGTGCGGATGCAGCCCGACTCCGACCTGATGGTGCCGCTGGTGTGGCAACACGCCCGGCTGAAGATTCCGATGCTCGACCGGCTGACGGCGGCCATGCAAAAAGCGGCTGGCGCGGCGCTGGAGCCCTGACCGTGGCTATCTCTTAATCCCTTTATTAATACATAGTAGTAGTAATAAGGGTCCGGCCCGGGTGTGGGTAACCGCCAAATCCCATGGCCGATCAAGCACTTGCTGCAACTCGACCGCTGTGGGTGACCGTGCTTTTGTGCTGTCGCGCAAACATGAACAACTTTGCCGCGATGTCATCGCCTGTGGATAAGCCCCTTGTTGTGCGATTTTTATCCACAGCGTTGTGCGCTTTGACAAAAACCTTTACCTGCGCCCTGACACATGCCGGCTTGAAAGCGGCCGGTTTCACGCACATCTGCCATGTCCGCCCGTCTCCTTTTGAGCGGCCGCGGCTTCCATGTCCTATCTTTCCCTGTACGCCTTGTCCTTCTTGCTGAACGCCTTCGTCGGCTGGCGCATCGTGCCCGCCGTCGATGCCGTGGCTCCGGACGCCGCCATAGCGCTCGCGTTGTTGCTGGGGGCCTCGGCTGTGCTGATGCCGATGAGCCTGATCGGCCAGCGCCTGCCACGTGGTGGCCGCCGCACCCGCGAGGTGCTGACCTGGGTCGGCCTGCTGTGCATGGGCCTTTTCTCGTCGTTGTTCGTCTTGGCGGTGCTGCGCGATGTGGCGCTGCTGGTGGCCTGGGGGGTGTCCGCTGCGGCGCCCACGTTGCTGCCTGATGCCGCCTGGGATTCCGCGCAGTTATGGAGCGGCGTGGCCGTGCCGGTGCTGGGCCTGGCGGCCACGTTTGTCGGCTTCCTGAACGCCCGCCGCACCGCGGCCGTGGTCCGCGTCGACGTGCCCATCGCCGGCCTGCCCGATGGCCTGCACGGCTTCACCGTGGCGCAGATCAGCGACATCCACGTCGGCCCCACCATCAAGCGCGGCTACCTGCAGTCCATCGTGCGCAAGGTCAACGCACTCGGCGCCGACATGGTGGCCATCACCGGCGACCTGGTCGACGGCAAGGTGGCCGAGCTGGCACGGCACGTGGCGCCGCTGTCCAAGCTCGAATCGACCCACGGCACCTATTTCGTCACCGGCAACCACGAGTACTACTCGGGCGCGCATGCCTGGATGGCCGAGCTGGAGCGGCTCGGCGTGCGGGTGCTGATGAACGAACATGTGGTGTTGCAACACGGCGCGACCGGCGAGGCCGGCAGTGGCAGCCCGCTGGTGCTGGCCGGCGTGGCCGACTACGGCGCCCACCATTTCGACCTGGCCCACCGCAGCGACCCTGCCGCCGCCATGCTCGGCGCGCCTGCCGGTGCGGGTATGCACCTGCTGCTGGCGCACCAGCCCCGCAGTGCGGCGGCGGCGGCTGAGGCCGGCTTTCAGCTGCAGCTGTCGGGCCACACCCACGGCGGCCAGTTCTGGCCATGGAACCACTTCGTGCGTCTGCAACAGCCGTTCACGGCAGGGCTGCACAAGCTGAAGGACCTGTGGGTCTATACGAGCCGCGGCACGGGCTACTGGGGGCCGCCGAACCGGTTGGGCGCGCCTTCGGAGATCACGCATTTGCGGCTGGTGCGCGCCGACTAGGCGTGGGCGCACACGGCTTCCCAACTCAACCCGAACTTGAGCAGATATTTGCGCAGTCTGTCCGAGTCGTTGACAACGGAGCGCTGCGTGCGCGATTGGTCGAAGAGCTTTCGACCTGCATCGGATAGCGTTTGCGAGTCGCGGCAGGTGCGGATGACGGCCTCCAGCTGCATGCGGTCGAAGAGGTCCAGGCTGCCTGCGATCTCGGCCGACAACAATGCGTCGACATCGACACAGCAAGCGCCGGCCGGCCCGATTTTCTGCCACAGCCAGTTCAAACGCTGAATTTCGGCGTCGACCACCGTTGTTGAAATTCGCCCGCGGTCCGCCAGCGTTGTCATGCGCGTCACGCTGGCCGCCAGGTCCCGGAAGTTGCCGCTCCACAAAGCGTTGGCCGATTTGGCGAACTGCAGGTAACGGGTTCTGGCTTCGGCGTTGAACCGAACGACTCCTCCCGCCTCGGCCGCCGCACGGCTCAGCAGGTGATCGATGTTCGGCTCGAGGTCTTCCGGGCGTTGTGCCAGGCCGGGCAAGGTATACGACCAGAGGTTGATGCGCGCAAACAAGTCTTCCCGGAAGCGCCCCTGTGCCACATCGACACGCAAATCGCGGTTGGTGCCGGCGATCAACTGGAAGTCGCTGCTGACTTCGCGGTCACTGCCCATTGGAAAGAATCTCTTCTCTTCCACCGCCTTGAGCAGCATGGCCTGTTCGTCCGGTCCGAGCTCACCAATCTCGTCCAGAAACAACACGCCCTGGTGCGCGGTGCGGAGCAGGCC
>JAQGMQ010000368.1 GCA_028292305.1 Rhodoferax sp. | reverse complement strand
CATGGTGGCGCTGGTCTGCATGGCGTTCACCGATCCGAAGCTACGCCTTGAACCCATCGTCTGGGGCGCGCTGGCTGTGGCGTTTTGTTCGGCCACCCAGGACATCGCGCTCGACGCGTTCCGCATCGAATCCGCCGCCACCGACCGCCAGGCCGCGCTGGCCGCCGCCTACCAGACAGGCTACCGCATGGCCATGATCTGGGCCGGCGCGGGCGTGTTGTGGATCGCCGCGCGCTCGGAAGTGGCAAGTGTTGTCGGCTACCAGCACGGCGCCTGGCAGACGGCCTACCTGGTGATGGCCGCGAGCATGCTGGTCGGCGTGGCCACGGTGCTGTTCTCGCCCGAGCCGGTGCAGCAGCCCGTGCCCAAGAGCCGCAACGCCGCGGAGTGGCTGCGCAGCGCGCTGGTCGACCCGTTTGCCGACTTCATCCGCCGCTACCGTTGGCAGGCCGCGCTGATCCTGGCGCTGATCGCCACCTACCGCATCAGCGACGTGGTCATGGGCATCATGGCCAACCCGTTCTACGTGGACATGGGCTACACCAAGGACGAGGTGGCCAGCGTCACCAAGATCTTCGGGGTGATCATGACGCTGGTGGGCGCGTTCATCGGCGGCATCCTGTCGATGCGCTTCGGCACCATGCGGGTGCTGATGCTGGGCGCGGTGCTGAGCGCGGCCAGCAACCTGCTGTTCGCCTGGCTGGGCTCGCGCGGCCATGACGTGACGGCGCTGGTGCTGGTGATCTCGGCCGACAACCTGGCCGGCGGCATTGCCTCGGCGGCCTACATCGCCTATTTGTCGAGCCTGACCAACGTGAGTTATTCGGCCACGCAGTACGCGCTGTTCAGCTCGATGATGCTGCTGCTGCCGAAATGGCTGGCGGGTTTCTCGGGCAAGGCCGTCGACCTGTACGGCTACGCCAATTTTTTCACCGCAACGGCACTGCTCGGCGTGCCGGTGCTGGTGCTGGTGTGGCTGGCATCCAGGATGAAGGTGCCCGAGCGGGATGCCGCCATCGCGCCTTTGCCCTCGGCGCAAAACACCTGATCGCCTTGCTGCAGTGCAGCAGGAGCTGCTACCAAAAAGCTAGCTTCCTGTCTGCAGTTACTGAATGGTCATCGGCAATTTCGTTGCCGATCCGATCCTTTGGAAACGCCCGGCGTTTTACTTAACTTTACCGAGCCTACAACCCACCGCGGTGGCCGCGGCCCAACATCGATGGACATGCCGCCTTTACACGGCGCCCCACCGATTCAACGTAAAGATTAGACTGAAACCATGAGCGCACAACTTCTGATGATCGAAGACGACACCCGCCTGGCCCACATGGTCGGCGAGTACCTCGGGCAGTCCGGTTTCACCGTGACCGAATGCGCCACCGCGCAGGCCGGCCTCACGCACCTGCAGGACCCGCCTTCGGGCACACATCCCGAGCTGGTCATCCTGGACCTGATGCTGCCCGACATGGACGGTCTGGAGGTGTGCCGCCGCATCCGTGCCTCGCAAGGCGACATGGCGCAGATCCCGGTGCTGATGCTCACCGCCAAGGGCGACCCGCTGGACCGCATCATCGGCCTGGAACTCGGCGCCGACGACTACCTGCCCAAGCCCTTCGAGCCGCGCGAACTGCTGGCCCGCATCCGCGCCATCCTGCGCCGCCGCGTCGAAGGCGCACCGGCGACTTCCAAGCTGCTGCGTTTCGGCTCGCTCGAGATCGACCGCGACGCGCGCGCCGTCACCGTGGCCGGCCAGCTGTGCGACCTGACGGCCTACCAGTTCGATCTGTTGGTGGCCCTGGCCGAACGCGCCGGCCGGGTGCTGTCGCGCGACCAGATCATGGAGGCCGTGCGCGGCCGCGAACTCGAGGCGTTCGACCGCTCGATCGACGTGCACATGGGCCGCATCCGCGCCGCGATCGAGTCCGACCCGAAGAACCCGAAGCGCATCGTCACGGTGCGCGGCGCGGGCTACGTCTTCGCGAAGCAACAAGACTGACGGACTGCCACACCGCGTCTGATGGCCCGCAACGAGAATTTCGAAGACCTGCCCGACGGCCCGACGCTGCCCGCCCTGCTGCAGCGGCTGTACGTGCGCATCTGGCTGGCCGTGCTGCTGGCCGTGGCGGTGTTGACGATGCTGGTCGGCTGGGCCTGGCGGCTGGCCACCGACCCGCCGCTGCGCGACGTGGTGGTGCGCAACACGGCGGGGCAGATCATCGGCCAGGGCGTGTCGCGCCGACCCAATGCCGGCGCACACCGTGCCCCCGGGCCTTCGTATGGCGCAGCCGACGCCGAAGCCCTGCCGCCGGCCGCCTCGGACGAGGAAGAAGCCGACGAAGCCCGCGCGCCCGTGGCCGAAGGCGAACTGCAGTCGGCTGCCGGCGCGGCGGGCACGTCCACCAGCCACGCCAACCTGGCCCGCGGCCCCGAGTTCATCGTGCGCATGCAGGACGGGCAGCGCCTGCTGGTGCACCTGCCGCGGCCACCGCGTTCGTCGTGGTGGAACCGGCCACCGTTCGGCTTCTTCTGGATGCTGGGCCTGGTGGGCATTGCCATGGCGCTGGCCATGTACCCGATCATCCGGCGCCTGACACGGCGGCTCGAGTCGCTGCAGCGCGGTGTCGACCAATGGGGCCGCGGCGACCTGTCGGCCCGGGTGCCGATCCAGGGCCGCGACGAGGCCGGCCTGCTGGCACAACGCTTCAACTACGCCGCCGAACGCATCGAAACGCTGGTGGCCTCGCACAAGACGCTGCTGCAATCGCAGAAGTCGCTGCTGGCCAATGCCTCGCACGAGCTGCGTTCTCCGCTGACGCGCATCCGCATGGGCATCGAACTCATGGGCTCCACGCCTTCGCCGAGCTTCAAGAACGAAATCGCGCGCAACATCGGCGAGCTGGACACCCTCATCGAAGAAATTCTGCTGGCGAGCCGGCTGGACGCGCGCGAGGCCGATCTGGGCACGGTCGAAGAAGTCGACCTGACTGGCCTGGTGGCCGAAGAATGCGCCCGCCTGGACGCCGGCTTCGAAGGCAACCAGCAGGGCGATCCGGACTCGGTGCCGGCGCCGCTCAACGCGGTCGATACCGCGGATGGCGCTGATGGCGCCGATGGCGAAGGCCCGTCGGTGGCCGTGCGCGGTGTCTCCAAGCTGCTGCGCCGCGCCGTGCGCAACCTGCTGGAAAACGCGCGCCGCTACACCACCGGCCCGGTCACCGTGACGCTGCGGCACGAAGGCGACCGCGCCGTGCTGCATGTGTTCGACCGCGGCCCCGGCGTGCCACCCGAGCAGCGCGCCCGCATCTTCGAACCCTTCTACCGGCTGCCCGGCGCCAGCGAACGGGATGGCGGCGTGGGCCTGGGCCTGGCGCTGGTGAAATCGATCGCCGAGCGCCACGGCGGCAGCGTGCGCTGCGAAGGCCGTGAAGGCGGCGGCGCGTGTTTTGTGATCGAGCTGCCCAGCGCGGCCTGAACCTTCCAGCGTCCGTGCCGGCCAGCACCGGTGGCCGCGCGTTCAGCCCTGCGGAGCGGCCCCGCCGGCCAGCCGCCCTTCCACCATCGACGCCACGACCCGACCCACCTCGGCCAGGCTGCGGTCGCGCCCCGCCTGGTCGGCCGATGTGCCGGTGAGGTAGGCCGCCACCAGCATCGGCGCCCGCCCGGGAGGCCAGGCCACGGCGATGTCGTTGTTGGTGCCGAAGCCGCCGGCGCCCGTCTTGTCGCCGACACGCCAACCCTTGGGCAGGCCTGCGCGCAGTTTCTTGTCGCCTGTCTTGTTGTCGACCAGCCAGGCGGTGATGCGTTCCCGCGAAGGCACCGACAGCGCCTCACCCACCAGGATTCGCTGCATCGTCTGCAGCATCGCGTGCGGCGTGGTGGTGTCGCGCGGGTCGCCGGCCGTGGCTTCGTTGAGCTGCGGCTCGATGCGGTCGAGCCGGGTGGCCGTGTCGTCCAGGCTGCGCGCAAATGCGGTCAGCGCTTCCGGCCCGCCGAAGCTGCGCAGCAACAGGTTGGCGGCAACGTTGTCGCTGAGCGTCACCGCCGCCTCGCACAGCTCGGCGACGCTCATTGGCGCGCCGCCCACGCGCGGCTGCGTCACCGGGGCGTAGGGCACGAGGTCGGCCGCCTGCACGGCGATGAGGCGGTTCAGATCCTCCTGCCCGCGGTCGCAGCGCGCCAGCACCAGGGCCGCGGCCAGGAACTTGAAGGTGCTGCACATCGGGAACAGTTCGCGGCCGCGGTAGGCAAACGAAGCGCCGGAATGCGCGTCGAGCACGGCCACGCCGAGCCGGCCACCGCTCTCCCGCTCGATGCGGGCGATGGCGGACCTGACGGGCGCGACCGGGCCCGGCGCCGCCAGTTCCTTGCTCCGTGCCGGCATGCCAAAGCCGATCCCGATCAACGAGACAGCAGCCGCCGTACCGGTGGCGCGAATGAGAAGACGACGGTCCATGGTTTCCTTGTGCAAAGTGCCGGCGGGGCGGTCAGCGGCAGATTCTGGACGCATCGCCTTGACTTTCAAGCTCCCCCGTCACTGCGGCGACAAAATTCTCGTAGTGGTGCATCGAACCGGCCGCAAACCCGGTGGCCGAGGCAAAGCCAAACCAATAAAATCGATGATCGATACACTTCTAGTGCCAATCGACTTCAAGGGTTTACCCATGCCAGCACCGCTTCTCGCCCCCGAAGCCGAAACCGAGCCCGCCGACCCGCTTTTCAACCAGTCGCTTGAAAAGGGGCTGGCGGTATTGCGGGCGTTCAATGCCGCCCACCGCACACTCACCCTGGGTGACCTGGCCACGTTGACCGGCATGAGCAAAGGCTCGGCGCAGCGCACCGTG
Organism: Rhodoferax sp.; assembly: GCA_028292305.1. Classification (GTDB taxonomy): domain Bacteria; phylum Pseudomonadota; class Gammaproteobacteria; order Burkholderiales; family Burkholderiaceae_C; genus Rhodoferax_B. The sequence continues at coordinate 5,173 of JAQGMQ010000368.1, read as the reverse complement.
CACACCTTGCAGGTGCTGGGCTACGTGGGCAAACACGCGCAGACGCGGCGCTTTCAGCTGCTGCCCAACGTGGTGGAACTCGGCTTCAACTACCTGGCGTCGCACCCGCTGATCCGGGTGGCGCACCCTTATCTTTCGCAGCTATCGAATGCCAGTGGCGAAACCGCCAGCCTCACCGAGCCGATCGGCCACGAGATGATCTACATCGCGCAGGCTGCCACCTCCAAATTCATTCCCATGCTCACCCCCGTGGGCGCGCGGGCCCCGATGTACTGCACCAGCTCGGGCCGCGCCTACCTGAGCTGCTTTGCCGAGGACGAGGCCCGGGCCGTGCTCGAAGCCTCGGACCGCGTGCAACGCACACCGGCCACCGTGACCGACGTGGACGCCATCCTGGCGCGCATCGCCGACTGCCGCCGCGTCGGTTTTGCCACCAACGTGGAAGAGCTTTTTCTTGGCGACATGGGCGTGGGCGCGCCGGTACGCAACAGCCGCGGCCAGGTGCTGGGCGCGATCCACCTGGCCCCGCCGAGCAGCCGCTGGAGCGCGGAAGAGATGCGCCAGAAACTCGGGCCGATGGTGATCGACTGCGCCCGCGCCGTTTCAGAATCGATTCCGCACGGCTTCTGACGGCAAACTGCACTGCAATGGTCCATGGCGGCACCAAATCAGACCACGCCGCCTTGTCTTTACCTGATTTCGCACTGAATGTATCGATTATCGATATAAGCAATTAGGCACGGTCGTTGCATAGGCCACTGCGGTTTGTTTTCACAGCACCCGTAAGGAATCACCCATGACCACGCATTCGCTTCTTGCCGCGCTGCCGCGCCCTTCACGCTTCCTGTTGGCGGCCACGGCCTTGTCGCTGGCCTGCGGCGCCGCTCTGGCCCAGGAAAAGACGCTGCGCATCGCGATGACCGCCGGCGACATCCCGCGCACCTCCGGTCAGCCCGACCAGGGCTTCGAAGGCAACCGCTTCACCGGCATTCCGATGTACGACGGCCTCACGCAGTGGGACCTGTCGTCGGCCACCAAGTCGAGCGTGGTGATCCCCGACCTGGCCGTGTCAGGGGCCGTGGACGAGAAGGACAAAACCAAGTGGATCTTCAAGCTGCGCCCCGGCGTGAAGTTCCACGATGGCTCGGCGTTCAACGCCGACGCCGTGGTCTGGAACGTGAACAAGGTGCTCGACAAGGAAGCCGCGCAGTTCGACCCGGCGCAGATCGGCGTGACGGCTTCGCGCATGCCCACCTTGCGCACCGCCCGCAAGGTCGACGACCTGACGGTGGAGCTGGTCACATCAGAGCCCGACTCGTTCCTGCCGATCAACCTGACCAACCTGTTCATGGCCTCGCCCACCCACTGGGCCAAGAAGCTGGCCGCCGTGCCGGCCTCGGTGACCGACAAGGCCGAGCGCAGCAAGCAGGCCTGGGCCGCTTTCGCCGCCGATTCTTCGGGCACGGGGCCGTTCAAGCAGGACAAGTTCGTGGCCCGCGAGCGGCTCGAAATGGTGAAGAACCCCGAATACTGGGACGCCAAGCGCCGCCCCAAGATCGACCGCGTGGTGCTGTTGCCCCTGCCTGAAGCCAGCTCGCGCACCGCCGCGCTGATGTCCGGCCAGGTCGACTGGATCGAGGCGCCGTCGCCCGACGCACTGGACACCATCAAGGGCCGCGGCTTCAAGCTCTACCAGAACCTGCAGCCGCACATCTGGCCATGGCAGTTTTCGCTGCTGCCCGACTCGCCGTTCAAGGACAAGAAGGTGCGCCAGGCGGCCAACCTGTGCCTGAACCGCACGGCACTGAAAGAGCTGCTCGGCGGCCTGATGGTCGAGGCCACCGGCATCGCCGAGTCCGGCGATCCATGGCGCGGCAACCCCACGTTCCAGATCAAGTACGACGTGCCGGCCGCGCAAAAACTGATGACCGAAGCCGGCTACTCGGCGGCCAAGCCGGTCAAGGTGAAGGTGCAGACCTCGGCCTCCGGCTCGGGCCAGATGCAGCCGCTGCCGATGAACGAATACATCCAGCAAAGCCTGAAGGACTGCTACTTCGACGTGCAGTTCGACGTGGTCGAATGGAACACGCTGTTCTCCAGCTGGCGCCTTGGTGCCAAGGACCCGGGCGCCCACGGTGCCCATGCCACCAACGTCAGCGCGGCCACGATGGACCCGTTCTTCGCCATGGTGCGTTTCGTCAGCACCAAGGCCCAGCCGCCGGTGTCCAACAACTGGGGCTACTACAGCGACCCGACCACCGACGCCATCGTCGAGAAGGCCCGCACCACGTTCGACGAGAAGCAGCGTGACATTGCACTGGCGCAGTTGCAGGCGCGCATCGTCGACGAAGCGCCGTTCCTGTTCGTTGCCCATGACGTCGGCCCGCGGGCGATGTCGGCCAAGGTCAAGGGGGTGGTGCAGCCGAAGAGCTGGTTCATCGACATCGCGACGATGAGCATGGACTGACGGGCTGCGCCTCTTCGTACGACCTGCGCTTGTCGACGCCCGGACCAGGGGCTTCGACAAGCCGTGACGAACGAAAGGCGGCCTGAAGAGCCGGTTGGACCACAAGAACAAGGAGCCACACGATGATCGCCTACCTCATACGCCGCGCCGGCTACGCGCTGCCCATCATGCTCGGGGTCTCGTTCCTGTGTTTCATGCTGGTGCACATCGCGCCCGGTGATCCGCTGGTGGCCATCCTGCCGGCCGATGCCTCCATCGAGCTGCAGAAGCAGATGATGAAGCTCTACGGCTTCGACCGCAGCCTGCCCGAGCAATTCTTCCACTGGCTGTGGCGCGCGGCGCATGGCGACCTGGGCACGTCCATCGCCACCAGCCGCCCGGTGACGCAGGAGGTCATGAAGGCCGTGGGCAACACCTTCATGCTGGCCATGATGGCCACGCTCATCGGCTTCTTCTTCGGCGCCCTGTTCGGCTTCGTGGCGGGGTACTTCCGCAACTCGTGGGCCGACCGCGCGGCCTCGTTCATGTCGGTCATCGGCGTGAGCCTGCCGCACTACTGGCTGGGCATGGTGATGGTGATCGTGTTCTCGGCGCAGCTCATGTGGCTGCCCGCCACCGGCGCCGGGCCCGACGGCTCGGGCAACTGGAAGTGGGACATCGAACACGTCAAGTACATGGTGCTGCCGGCCGTCACCATGTCGTTCATCCCGATGGGCATCATCGCGCGCACGCTGCGGGCGCTGGTGGCCGACATCCTGTCGCAGGAATTCGTGATCGGGCTGCGCGCGCGTGGCCTCTCGGAATACGGTGTGTTCAAACACGTGGTGAAGAACTGTGCCCCCACCGCGCTGGCGGTGATGGGCCTGCAACTGGGCTACCTGCTGGGCGGCTCGATCCTCATCGAGACCGTGTTCTCGTGGCCGGGCACGGGCTTCCTGCTGAACCAGGCGATCTTCCAGCGCGACCTGCCCTTGCTGCAGGGCACGATCCTGGTCCTGGCGCTGTTCTTCGTGGCGCTCAACCTGTTGGTCGACGTGCTGCAAACGGTACTCGACCCCCGCATCGAAAGGCTCTGACATGGCCGCCATCCTCCCTCCCAGCGCCATGCCCATCGTGGCCGTGGTGCGCTCGCCCAGCCACGGCGCCAACGTGCTGCGCCGGCTGACCCGCAACCCCGTCGCCATGGCCGCCGCGGCGGTGATCCTGCTGCTGGTGCTGGTGGCCCTCTTCGCGCCGTGGCTGATGCCGGCCGATCCGTTCGCCACGTCGATGTTCAAGCGGCTGAAGCCCATCGGCACACCCGGCTTTCCGCTGGGCACCGACGAGCTGGGCCGCGACATGTTGTCGCGCCTGATGCTCGGCGGCCGGCTGTCGCTGTTCATGGGCATCGCGCCGGTGGTCATGGCCTTCGTGATCGGCAGCGGCATCGGCATCCTGGCCGGTTATGCGGGCGGCCCGGTCAACACCGTGCTGATGCGCTGCATCGACGTGTTGTATGCCTTCCCGTCGGTGCTGCTGGCGATCGCGCTGTCCGGCGCGCTGGGCGCTGGCATCACCAACGCGCTGGTGTCGCTGACCGTCGTCTTCGTGCCGCAGATCGCGCGCATCGCCGAAAGCGTGACCACGCAGGTGCGCCGCAGCGACTACGTGGACGCGGCCCGGGCCTCGGGCGCACCGGCCTTCACCATCGTGCGCCGGCATGTGCTGGGCAACGTGATCGGGCCGATCTTCGTGTATGCGACGAGCCTGATTTCGGTGTCGATGATCCTGGCGTCAGGCCTGTCGTTCCTGGGCCTGGGGGTAAAGCCGCCGCAGCCCGAATGGGGCCTGATGCTGAACACGTTGCGCACCGCGATCTACAGCCAGCCCTGGATCGCCGCGCTGCCGGGCGTGCTGATCTTCGTGACCTCGGTCTCGTTCAACATGCTGGCCGACGGCCTGCGCACCGCGATGGAGGTGAAGCAATGAAAACCGTAGCCAACATCACGCCGGCCGCCATGGCCGACCCGCGCGACATGGGCGGCCCGCGCCAGCCGCTGCTGCGCGCCACCAACCTGCTGAAGCACTTTCCACTGAAGCGCAAGGGCCTGGATTTCCGCGGACCGAAACCGGTGGTGCGCGCGGTCGACGGCGTGAGCTTCGACATCAAGAAGGGCGAGACCCTGGGCGTGGTGGGCGAGTCGGGTTGCGGCAAGTCGACCACCGCGCGGGTGCTGATGCAGCTCACCCCGCAAGACGCGGGCGAGCTCGTCTTCGACGGCCAGGCCGTGGGTTCGTCGGGCCTGCCGCTGCGCGAATTCCGCCGGCAGACGCAGATGGTGTTCCAGGACAGTTACTCGTCGCTGAACCCGCGCATGACGATCGAGGACTCGGTCGCCTTCGGCCCCACGGTGCATGGCGTCACAGCCCGCGCCGCGCTGGCCCGCGCGCACGACCTGCTGGCACGTGTGGGGCTCGAGCCGGCGCGCTTCGCGGGGCGCTACCCGCACGAGCTTTCGGGCGGGCAGCGGCAGCGCGTGAACATCGCCCGCGCGCTGGCGCTGGAGCCGCGCCTGGTCATCCTCGACGAGGCCGTATCCGCACTCGACAAATCGGTCGAAGCCCAGGTGCTGAACCTGCTGGAAGACCTGAAGCGCGACTTCGGCCTGACCTACCTGTTCATCAGCCACGACCTGCATGTGGTGCGCTACGTGAGCGACCGCGTGC
>JAQGMQ010000358.1 GCA_028292305.1 Rhodoferax sp. | reverse complement strand
TGCAGCAGCAGCATGTCAGCACCGAGTGACTTCAGCGCCCGCAATGTGGCCATCAGCGCGCGCACTTCGGCCTCGTTGTTGCAGCCGTGTTCGCGCGCCAGCTCCGACAGGCTGTGGCGCGTTCCATCCGGCGCGGTGAGCACGGCGCCCAGGCCCATGCGGCCGGGGTTGGGCACGGCGCTGCCGTCGCAGTAGGCGACCCAGGGGTTCATGGCGCAGCTTGCTTCATGCCCGTATTTTGACGGCAGCACGCGAGCCATCCATACAGCCCGGCCTTACCGCCGACCTGGGATTGAATCCGCACGCGGCACAGCGCCGTATTGATGACAGCTGCAGCCATTTCGCTGCGCTTGTCAGCCCCAGGAGCTTTCCATGTTCTCTATCCAAAAACGCAACCTCGCCTCCGTCGCAGCCGCCATCGTGCTGGCCGCCGCGTCCACCGCCTCCTTCGCCCAGGTGATGGTCGGCGGCGCGCCGATGCTCGCCTCGAAGGACATCATCGACAACGCCGTCAACTCCAAGGACCACACCACGCTGGTGGCCGCGGTCAAGGCCGCCGGCTTGGTGGAAACGCTCAAGGGACCGGGCCCGTTCACGGTGTTCGCGCCCACCAACGCCGCCTTCGCCGCGCTGCCGGCCGGCACCGTCGACACCCTGCTCAAGCCGGAAAACAAGAGCATGCTGAGCGGCATCCTCACCTACCACGTGGTGGCCGGCAAATACGACGCGGCGGCCATCAGCAAGATGATCATGGACGGCAAGGGCATGGCCACGCTGAAGACGGTGAGCGGTGGCACGCTGACCGCCAAGGCCATGGGCGGCAAGGTCATGGTCACCGATGAAAAGGGCGGCACGGCCAACGTGACGATTGCCGACGTCTACCAGTCGAATGGCGTGATCCATGTGGTGGACAAGGTGTTGCTGCCCAAGTAAACCCGTGGTCAACGGGCGCTGACTTTCCACGCGCGGTGCCCGGCCGCTGCGGCTCACGATCAAGGCCGCTGGATCAGCGCCACGCCTGAACCCTCTCCGACTCCCTGCTCGACGGACCGCGAAGGCCCGCGTCCACCGTGCTGTAGCGCGCCACCGGTTCTTGCGTGAACTCCACGCCCAGGGCCGGCGGCCGGTTGCAGGCGGCACGGCAATCTTCCACGCCTCGCGCCCTTGGACCAGCACCGCGCACACGGCCTGCGCGGCAGCCGCATCCCGCCCCGGCGGGTGGATGTGAACCGGCCTGAATAAAACAACCGCTCCAACGACTCACTGTGGTCGCGGCCTGCCAGGTGCGCAAAGGCCAGGCGGTTGGCATTGCCGGCACCGCGCTCGGCAGCACCGAAACCACGTCACGCAAGTGCTCAACCATGGGCACCTGATGAGCTGACCGTTTTGTCTGCAGTCGTTGACTTCCCTAATCCAAGTGGAGGATGCGACCGCGAAGACATGCCCCTACCCTTGCTCCGGCTGTTAGCCGACACCCCATTCAGGTCGGCGTTTCAACCCAGGCGCTAGCCTGCCAGAAAATTATTTCAACCATACATACCGAGGGTGGAGCATGCTTATTTCAATAAAGTCTGGCTTGACGATGGCGACTATCGCTGCCTTGGCGGCATGTGGCGGCGGCGGTGGCGACGACACGCCCATCACCCCCGCGCCAGGGCCGGTCGCGCAGGCGCCGGCACCAGCGCCAGCCCCCGCGCCTGCCGTGCCCACCACGGCCAGCGTGGCCGTCACCGTGTTGGACGGGCCCATCCTGAACGCCCTGGTCTGCCTGGACGCCAACCGCAACGGAGTTTGCGATGCCGGAGAAACCCAAGGCAGGACGGACGCCGCGGGCAAGGTCACTCTGGCGGCGCCGACAGCCGATGTCGGCAAGTATCCGGTGGTGGCGATGATCGGCACCGACGCGGTCGACGCGGACAGCGGCGCCGTGACGGCCGCCTACACCCTCAAGGCGCCAGCCGACCAGGCGACGGTCGTGAGCCCCTATTCCACCTTGATCGAGCGGGCGGCCAACGCGTCAGGCTCGACCTCCGCCGAGGCCGAGGCCGTGCTGCGTGCCAGCTTCGGCCAGACCATCAGCCTGTTCGAAAACTACACCGGGCGCACCGACACCCGCATGGCCACCATGGCCGCGACCATGGCGGTAGTCATGCAGCAGCTCGGCAGCGCGCTGGCACCCAACATCGGCAAGGCCGACATCTCCGGCGGCACCATTTCCGCGGCGGACATTTCCACCGAGGTCACCAACACCCTGCTGGACCGGGTTGCCACGGTGAAGCGCCGCGACAAGCTGGCCACGCTGCGCACGCCCTGCGCCACCAGCGTGTCCACAGCCGACTGCAAAGCCGCGGTGACGGCGAACGCCGCGTTTCTGGTGACCGATCCGGGCGAGAACAAACTCAACGCCACCAACATCGGGGTCGCGGTGGGCGAGCGCAAGCGCATCGCGAATGCGGGGCCGGCCGCGGTGCCTGTTGAAAACGGCGCCCTCACCTTCCTGGTTCTGACCGATCCTCTGAACTGGGAAACCACCGGCTTCGTGTCCACCGCGGCGGAGGCAACGCCAGTCAACGGAACGACCAAGTCGCGGGACGTGTCGACGGTCAGCACCGCCGGTGTCATCACCACCTTCGGTGTGGGAGGCTTGCCGGTGGACAGTGCACTGCACTGGAGTGGCAGCGCCTGGGTCAACTGCCCAGCGGGCTACCAGAACACCTCCAAGGTGCGCGATGAAAATGGCGTGGGCCGGGACATCGACTATTGCAACGGCGCCAGCATCACCGCCACAAAACGCATTGGGGTCGACATCAGTGGCAAATTGATGTCGGAAGTCGTCAACCAGATCAAGCTGCATCCGTATTCGAACTTCGGGCCTTACGGGCGCTCCTTTGCGACCTGGGGACCGTCCGGCACGCCGGCAGAAATCACGGCTGCCCTTGGCGGCGCCGTATTCCCAGCCAACTCGCGGGTGCTGTATCAAAGCAACCTTTCCCTCAGCGCAGCGCCGGCCTACCAGGCGGACGACAGCAATACCGTGAGCGTTTTCAGCGCCGACGTCGCCACAGGGGGCGACGCGCGAACCAACAGCACACTGCCGTGTGCGCTGACCGCGACCGCGGCGCCAGCCTCCACGCTCGAACAGCTGATCGTGGCCAACCCAGGCAAGCCGTGTGTCTTCGGCCCAGGCACGATGACGGGCGCCAACGGCGTGGTGCTCAACAGCGGCAACACGAACGAAGCCTGGGGTCTCACCAGCGCGTCGCTGGGCTCGCTCGGGTCGGCGCCGCTGGGCACCGCGAGCACGGCCACGACCTACTACACAACCAACCAGTTGCTGCGCGTCTCGTTCGCCGGCGCCGGCAGCAATGTGGTCACGTTCTACCAGTGCCAGCAACGCGCCATCAACGGGTCCACCCGCAACTGCGCATCGGTCGGCAATGGCACCTTCACGGTGGCCACGCTGGGCGATGCGCGGGTCTTGACCTTCAGCGACATCCCGAGCGCGGCGGCGCTTCGCGACGCCCAACGGGTGTTCGTCGAACGGGCTGGCAAAGTGTATTTTGGATCGCAAGACAAGCTGGTCGCGAGCAACCGGGTCCGGCTGAGCCTGGATGCAGGCAACGCCCTGATCAACACGTATGTCGCGAAGGGCTATGTGGGTCTGAAGCCGCTGACACCCTGATCGGCCGGAGCCGTCTGATCTTTTGGGGGCATCAACTCCTTCAACGTCGGCGGCTCAGCTGATCGGGCAGGTCGATTCAGGCGGGACGGTTTTGTTGGATCAAGGCCGCAATTTTCCTTCCATCTTCATCCTGACGGCGCACGGCGCGATCTCGTGCCGTGTTCGCCATCCAACCGGTGATATCCGGATCGGCACCGTGCTTTAAGAGCAGCTCGACCATTTCCGGGTTATCTCGCCCGACGGCCAATGCAAGTGGGGTCTCGCCGATCGACTCCTCGTCGTTGCCATTGACGTTCGCACCTTGCGCGATAAGCCACTGCGCCGCGCCATAACATCCATTCTGGACGGCATAGTGCAGCGGGGCCAATCCCAACTCGTCGAAGATGTCGATCCCGTAACCGGCCATCAGCAGTTTGCCCATCTCTTCCAGATTGCCCTCGGCCGCCGCCCGATGCAGTCGCTCGTTCTCGAACCAGTTTTCGTCAATTGACATGAGACAGAGCTTACCGCGCGCACGAGGCCAGCTCCAGACGGCAAGACGCCCCGGCATGCCGCCCACCCCTACGCACGCAGCAATACATACGACGCCGAACACGCCACCACCACCACCACGGTCTTCTTGATCGCGGCAGCGGGCAGCCGCGACTGCAGCCGCACCCCAAGCGGACTGGCTACGACCCCGCAAACGATCAGCACCGCCTTCTCCAGCGTACCGATGCCGTGGTCACGCGCGTGTGAACCGCCTGCCGAGATCGCATAGCCGTAATGGCCGACGATGCCCATCAG
>JAQGMQ010000354.1 GCA_028292305.1 Rhodoferax sp. | reverse complement strand
AAGCCGCGCGACTCCCAAGGGTTGTGGCTGAGCGGACACGAGCCGTAGCGCAGCGCCCACGCCAGGTAGAGCAGGATGATCAGAAAGCCCATCGCCAGCAGCGTCGCGCCGGCGGACGAGGCCACGTTGAGCGCCAGGAACTCGACCGGGTAGCTGTAGTAGCGGCGCGGCATGCCGGCGTTGCCGAGCAGGAACTGCGGCACGAAGGTCGCGTTGAAGCCCAGGATGATCAGCGCCGCCGAGACCAGGCCCCAGCTGACCATGATCCGGCACATCCAGGCCCGTGCGCCCACCTTGTGCATGATCAGGTTGCTCGGCACTTCGAGCAAGGCGTAGCCGATGAAGAAGATGCCCGCGCCGAAAGCGTAGGCGGCGTTGGACACGCCGGTGTCGAGCTGAAAGGCCTGTTTGGCGAAGCCGATGTTGGCGCGGTCCAGGAAGGCCAGCACGTACATCAGGAGCAGAAACGGCAGCAGCCGGCGGATCGCCTTGGCGGTGACCCGTTCGAGTTCGGGGTTTGTCGAGGATGGCATGGTTTTGTCTCCAGTTGATGGGTTCGATGGCAGCTCTGCGGCTGCTGCATGCGGCGGCACACCATGACCAGCGGCCATGGCGCGCCGGAGGGAAATCAGTAGGTCGCGCGGCCGCCCGACAGGTCGAACACCGCGCCGGTGCTGAAGGCACATTCCTCGGAGGCGAGCCAGCCGATCATCGACGCGGCCTCGTCCACCTGCAGGAAACGGCCCATCGGGATCTTCGACAACATGAAGTCGATGTGTTCCTGCTTCATCGAATCGAAGATCGCCGTCTTGGCCGCGGCGGGCGTGACCGCGTTGACCAGCACCCCCCTGGTCGCCACTTCCTTGGCCAGCGACTTGGTCAGCCCGATCAGGCCGGCCTTCGAGGCGCTGTAGTGCGAAGCGTTCGGGTTGCCTTCCTTGCCGGCGATGGACGCGATGTTGACGATGCGCCCGTAGGCCTGGCGCAGCATCTGCGGCACGATGGCACGGCAGGTGAGGTACGGGCCGACCAGGTTCACTTCCAGCACGCGGCGCCACACCGCGGGGTCGAGCTCCCAGGTGCTGCCGTTGCCGCCGGTGATGCCGGCGTTGTTGACCAGGATGTCGATGCGGCCGTGGGTCTCGATCGCGGCGGCGGTGGCGGCCTGCACCGAGGCTTCGTCGGTGAGCTCGACCACGCCGGCCGTGACCCGGCCCCTGGCGCGGTCCTGGGTCTCCGGCATGGCCGAGAGGGTTTGCACCGCCTGCGCCAGGCGTTCGGCGTCGATGTCCCACAACACCACCGAGGCGCCCGAGGCCAGCATCCGCGCGGCACTGGCATAACCGATGCCCTGCGCGCCGCCGGTGATCACCGCCACGCGGCCCTGCATGTTCAATGGATGCATGTGTCTGGTCTCCGTTATTTTTTGATGTGCGGACTGTAGGCGGCAAGGCGATAGCATTCCAATCAATAAATTGGGGCTACCATTTCCAAAATGGAATACCGTAAAAACATCCCCACGGAAGCGCCCCGGCTCATCAACCGGTTGCGGCTCAAGCATTGGGCGCTGCTGGCGGCGCTGGCCGAGACCCACACGCTGCACGAGGCGGCCCAGCGCATCAGCGTGACCCAGCCCTCGGCCACCAAGATGCTGGCCGACATCGAACTGGCGTTTCAGTTCGCGCTGTTCGACCGGCATTCGCGCGGCCTGCGGCCCACGCCGCTGGGCCGGGAAGTGGTGGCCTATGCGCGCCAGTCGCAGGCCAGCCTGGGCCGTTTCATCGAAGGCCTGGAGGTGAAGCGCCGCGGCGGGCACGGGCAGCTGGTGATCGGCGCCATCATGGGCGCGGCGCCCGACCTGGTGGCGCGGGCGGTGGCACAGATCAAGCTCGAGCGGCCACTGCTCAACATCCGCATCGTGGGCGAGACCAGCGACCACATCAGCACCGCGCTCGAACACCATGAGATCGAGCTTGCCGTGGGGCGTTTCGTTTCGCTGCTGCAGCACAACCTGTTCGACTTCACGCCGTTGTCGAACGAAGTCATGCAGATGGTGGCGCGGCGCGGCCACACGCTGGTGCGCAGCAGGAAGAAGCTGCGGCTGGCCGATCTGATGGACTGGCCCTGGGTGCTGCAGCCGGTGACCAGCCCGGCCCGCGAGCTGCTCGAAGACGAGTTCGCGCGGGCCCAGCTATCGACGCCGGCCAACGTCGTCGAATGCGCCTCGGTGTTTGCCACGCTGCAATTGCTGCAGACCAGCGACGCCGTGGCGGTGCTGCCCGAATCGGTGGTGCGCGACCACATCAAGGCCGGCCTGCTGCGGGTGTTGCCGGTGCCGATCGGCAAGGACCTGAAGGGCTTCGGTGTGCTGACCCGCAAGGGCGAAGGTCTGTCGGAAGTGGCCAGCCTGTTCGTCGGCCTGCTGCACCATTACGCCGAGGGCGCGGGCGGCCTCGTCCTTCGGCAGGCCCCAGGCCTTGGCGATGTCGGCCAGGTCGTGGCCGGCGCATTCGGGGTGCGGCTCGCTGCTGGCGATCAGCACACGGCCATCGAGCATGCCGCGGTCGGCGCGGATCATGGTCGAGCCGGCCGTGTACGGATAACAGTCTAGCGACACGCATTGGTGCTTCATCGTCTCCCTGATCAGCGGACCTGCCGCATGACCGCGCACGTCCCGCCAGGCCCAGCCGCTCACCCCGCGCCAAACCCCCCACCACCGGGCGTATGGATTTCGAACACGTCGCCCGGCGCCATCTCGGCCTGGCCGATGTGGCCGAGCGCTTCGACCCGGCCGTCGGCGCGCACCACGCGGTTCAGGCCCACCCGGCCCGGCTGGCCGCCGGCCATGCCGAAGGCGCCGTGCACGCGGCCGTTGCTCAGGATGCTGGCGGTCATCGGCTCCAGGAACCTTACCCGGCGCACACCGCCGTTGCCGCCCTGCCAGCGGCCAGCGCCGCCCGAGCCGGGCTGGATCTCGAAGCTGTCGAGCCGCACCGGAAAGCGGAACTCGAACACCTCGGGGTCGGTGAGCCGCGAGTTGGTCATGTGGGTCTGCACCACCGAGGTCCCATCGAAACCCTCGCCTGCGCCGCTGCCGCCGCTGATGGTTTCATAGTATTGGTACCGCGCGTTGCCGAAGGTGAAGTTGTTCATGGTGCACTGGTCCCCGGCCAGCACGCCCAGCGCACCGAACAGCGCATTGGTGACGCAGGTCGACGTCTCCACGTTGCCCGCCACCACCGACGCTGGCGGATTCGGGTTGAGCATCGAGCCCGCGGGTATGGTCACCTTGATCGGCTTGAGGCAACCCGCGTTGAGCGGGATGTCGTCGTCCACCAGCGAACGGAACACGTACAGCACGGCCGCCATGCAGACCGCCGTGGGCGCGTTGAAGTTGTTGGTCTGCTGCGGGCTGGTGCCGCTGAAGTCGACCTCGGCGCTGCGGCTCGCGGCATCGACGCGGATGGCCACCTGGATCTGCGCGCCGTTGTCGAGCGGCAGGGTGAACGCGCCGTCCTTGAGCCTGGTGATGACACGCCGCACCGACTCTTCGGCGTTGTCCTGCACGTGGCGCATGTACGCCCGCACCACCTCGAGGCCGAACTGCTCGACCATCTTGCGCAGCTCCTG
>JAQGMQ010000345.1 GCA_028292305.1 Rhodoferax sp. | reverse complement strand
GCGACGTGGTCCCGCGCATCATCGGCCAGCAACTCGAAGTGGCCCTGAAGCAACCCGTGCTGATCGAAAACAAGGCCGGGGCCGAGGGCACGATCGGCATCGCCTATGTGGCCAAGGCGCCGGCCGATGGCTATGTGCTGGGCGTGGCCACCTCGGGCCCGATCGTGATCGGCAAGAGGCTGTTCCCCAACATCAGCTACGAGCCACGGAAAGACCTGGTGCCCCTGGTGCTCACCTACGAGACGCCTTTTGTGCTGGTGGTGGGGCCGTCCTTCAAGGGCAGCACGCTGCAGGACTTCTTCGCCTACGCCAGGCAAAACCCCGGCAAGCTCAACGGCGCCATTCCGAACAGCGGCTCGGTCCAGCATCTGCTGACCGAGATGATGAAGACCACGGTCGGCATCAACACGGCGAACATCCCCTACAAAGGCGGTGGCCCGGCTGTGACCGATACGGCGGGGGGCCAGGTCGATTTCACCTGGGCCGCATTGCCCAATGCGATCGCCTTCATCAACGCCGGCAAGCTTCGGGCGCTGGCCGTCAGCGGCGCCACGCGCGACCGCTTGCTGCCCAGCGTGCCGACACTTGCCGAGTCCGGCTGGCCGACACTCGTGGCGACCAACTGGAACGGGCTGGTGGCGCCCGCCGGCACACCGCAGCCCGTGCTGGACCAGCTCAACCGCGAGATCAATGCCGCGCTCGAAAAAAAGGAAGTGCTGGATAAATTCAGCCAGATGGGCGTCTCGCCGCTGGGTGGCAGCCAGGCCGCATTTCGCGCGCTTCTGGATGCGGAAGAAGTGAAATGGGCCGCCGTCATCAAGGCCGCCAACATCCAACCCGAATAAGGAGTCGGCATGGCTTTGCACGGCATGGCGTTTCTGCCCATCTGGCACGACGTCGCAGCGGAAGCGGAACAGGAGTTCAACCAGTGGCACACCGAAGAGCACATGCCCGAACGCGTGGCCACCCCCGGCATCGCCGTGGGCCGGCGCTATGCGAACGCCAGCCTGGACCTGCACCGCTACTTCACACTCTACGAAGCCGACAGCTTCGACGTCTTTGCGTCGGATGGCTATTTCGCCACGGCCAACGCACGCTCGGCGTGGACGCGCCGCATGCATCCGCATTTCCTCAACTTTGTGCGCAACCCCTGTCATCTGGTGATGACCCGCGGCCGCGGCATCGGCGGCGCACTGGCAACGGTGCGGGTGATCCTGCAAACGGCGGTGGTCAAGCACCCGGCATTGGGCGCCATCACCGGGCGCGACGCCTACGGCCTGGCGGTGCGCGACATCGTCGACACACTGATGCAGATCAAGGAGATCACCGCTGTTCACGCCGGCGCCACCGGCCAGGTGCAGCGTCGCCCGCTGAGCGAAAGCTCGTTGTCGCTGCGGCCGAACGCCATGGCCTTCGATGGCGTGTTGCTGCTGGAGAGCATCGACCTGGCAACACTTGAAGCCTGCCTGCCGCGCGTGCAGGCGGTGCTGCAGCAGCACCTGAGCAGCTTCGCCCGCTGGGAACAGGCCGCGTACCAACTGGCCTTCCATCTGTCGGACTCCTGACCGGGCCAGCCGCCTCCACGCGGGGCGAGCTTGAGATGCATGGCGCAGCCGGCTCACCCGGGAGCACGCTGGAAAACGAATATGAATAGACATATTCGTAGCAGCAGACCTTCGCCGATCTTTCTAGACTTCGCGTTCTGCCAATGAAAACTCGCCAGTGCGCGAGGTCCTGAACATGACGCGAATCGTGAATGAAAACCCGGGAGTCCGGCTGTGAGTCTGCAGGCACTGCCCGTCGTCCCGCAGGGCGCACAACATGCGCCGAGCTGGTTCTCGCCGCGCAATAGCTTGCGCTTCCTGAGCCCGGTGCTGGTGGTGGTGGCCTGGCAGATCCTGAGCGCCACAGGTGTGGTCTCGCAGCGTTTCTTCCCGACCCCGCTCGATGTGCTCGACGGGCTCTGGTACCTGGTGACGTCGGGCCAGCTCGGCGCGGCCATTCCGGCGTCGCTTTCGCGCGGTGTGACGGGCCTGGTGATCGGCGTGACGGTGGGCACCAGCGCCGGCGCCGTGGCGGGCCTGTTCCGGCTGGGCGACGAGTTGCTGGACTCGAGCTTTCAGATCCTGCGGGCCATTCCCTTCATCGCGCTGGTGCCGCTGTTCGTGCTGTGGTTCGGCATCGACGAGCAACCCAAGATCATCCTGATCTCGCTGGCCTGCGTGTTCCCCTCCTACGTCAACACCTATTCGGGCGTGCGCCATGTCGACCCGAAGCTGGTCGAGGCGGCCAGGCTGTTCGGCCTGAACCAGTTCCAGCTGATCACCCGCGTCATCCTGCCAGCCGCGTTGCCGCCGATCCTGGTCGGCATACGTTACGCAATGAGCACCTCGTTGCTGGCGCTGATCGTGGCCGAACAGCTGAACAGCCGGAACGGCATCGGCACCATCATCCTCACCGCGAATTCGGCCCTGCGCATCGACCTCATGATCGCGGGCATCCTGGTCTATGCGGCCATCGGCGTGATGATCGACGTGGTCATGCGCATCGTTGAAAGAACCTCCATGCCCTGGAAATCCAATGTTCGTTGACTTCAACAAACCGGACGCTTCGTCCGGACAAAGGCCCGCCATGCCCGCAGACCCCAACGCGCTGGTCGTCGACCTGAAGTCGGTCACCAAGCACTTCGGCGAACAGTTGATCCTGGACGGCATCGACCTGCAGATCCGCCGCGGCGAGATCGTGGCCTTGCTGGGCGCATCGGGCTCGGGCAAGACGACGCTGTTGCGCATCCTGGCATCGCTGGACGCGGCCAACAGCGGCGAGGTCGGGGTGACCGACAGCCGTACGGTGGTCTTCCAGGAGCCGCGGCTGGTGCCGTTCAACCGCGTCTGGACCAATGTGCTGCTCGGCCTGCCGCAGACCAGGGCCAACAAGGCCAAGGCCATGGCCGCGCTGCGCGAAGTGGGTCTCGAACACAAGGCCGAGGGCTGGCCACGCATCCTGTCTGGCGGCGAAGCCCAGCGTGTGGCACTGGCGCGCGCGCTGGTGCGCACGCCGCACCTGTTGCTGGCCGACGAGCCTTTCGCCGCGCTGGACGCGTTGACCCGCTTGCGCATGCAGTGGCTGGTGCAGGAACTCTGGCGCGAGCACAACCCGGCCATCCTGCTGGTCACCCATGACGTCGATGAAGCGGTGTTGCTGGCAGACCGCATTCTGGTGTTGAAGGCCGGCCGCCTGTCGGTCGATCTGCCCGTGAACCTGCCACGCCCGCGCCGCAGCGGACACGGCTTCACCGAGTTGACCGAGTTCCTCCTGGCCGAGCTGGGCGTGCTCACGGACACCGACGCCGGGCAGCCCCAAACAGCCCCCGCACGGGCCGCCCTGGCGGCCTGACATTCGAGCCGCTGCGTGCAGCCGGGCGCGTGCACGTGCCACCTTCCGATCGCCTCCAAAGCCACCCCATGTCGACACCCACCCAGCACTTGAAGACCCTCTCTCAGACGGCCGCCGCCATCCACCCGCACCGCGCGCCGCCTTCGCTCGCGGAACGGTCAACCATGACGCGCCCGACAGGGCTCGACCGCCCTGAACTGACGCCGGCGCCCCGCGGCATGGCGCCCGCAGAGTGGCAGGCCCGCGTCGATCTGGCCGCGGCGTTCCGGCTTGGCGCGCTGTATGGCTGGCACGACCTGATGGCCACGCATTTCTCGGTGCGTGTGCCTGGCGCGGCCGACCAGTTCCTGGTGAACCCTTTCGGCCTGCTTTTCGAGGAAGTGACGGCCAGTGCGCTGGTCAAGCTGCGGCTGGACGGCGCGGTGCAGGACGCCAATGGCTACACCTGCCT
>JAQGMQ010000279.1 GCA_028292305.1 Rhodoferax sp. | reverse complement strand
AGCCTGCTGGCGCTGGGCGGCCTGGCGGCGCTGGTTGGCGGCCGCGTCGCCCTGGCCCAGTCGTATCCGGCCAAACCCATCAAGCTCATCGTGCCGTTCCCGCCGGGTGGCGGCGGCGACGTGCTGGCGCGGCTGGTCATGACGCGGGTCGGCCGGGAGCTCGGGCAGCCCATGGTGATCGAGAACCTGGCCGGCGCGGGCGGCAACATCGGGTCGCTGAACGCGTCGCGTGCGGCGGCCGACGGCTACACCTTGCTGTACGGCACGAACGGCACCTTCGGCATCAACCAGACCCTCTACAAGAACAGCGGCTTCGATGCGCTCAAGGACTTCGAGCCCGTGAGCCAGCTGACCCGCATCGCGGCCATGGTGGTGGTGCGGCCCGGCCTGCCGGCGAACACCATGCCCGAGCTGCTCAAGCTGTTGAAAGCCGCGCCGGGCCGCTACACGTTCGCCTCGGCCGGCAACGGCACCACGTCGCACCTGGCGGGCGAAATCCTCAAGCAGAGCGCCGGGCTTTCCGTGGTGCACATCCCCTACCGCGGCGGTGGCCCGGCCATGACCGACCTGCTCGGCGGCCAGGTCGACATGCTGATCGACGTGATGCCCAGTACCGCGCCGCAGGTGCGCGCCGGCAAGCTGCGTGGCCTGGCGGTGTCCACCGCGAAACGCGTGGCCTCCATGCCCGACCTGCCGACCATCGCCGAATCGGGCGTGCCCGGCTTCGACGTGAGCGCGTGGGACGCGATTTTCGCGCCCGCCCACACGCCCGCGCCCCTCATCGCCACGCTCAACGAAGCCATTCGCAAAGCCCTGGCCGACCCTGAACTGCGTGCCCAACTGGCCGAGCGCGGCAGCGAAGTCGCGCCCAGCACGCCGGCCGAACTGGGCAGCTTCGTGAAGTCTGAAATCCAGCGCTGGGGCGCGGCCGTGAAACGCTCCGGCGCCTCCATCGAATGAGCCGGAGCCAACAGCCATGAGCCAACCCAACCACTACGTGGGCATGCCGCCGCCGCTCGCGCCGGCGCTCACCCACACCAAACACTTCTTCCAGGCGCTGGATAATTTTTCGCGCGTGTTCGCGATTCGGCCTGGTGATGAAGTGCTGTTCCTCGCCGACCCCCTGCTCGACCCGCGCGTGATCGACGCCGTGATCGGCATCGCCAAATCACGCGGCGCGCAGCTGCGTGTCTACATAGAGCCGAGCACCCAGGTCACCGCCATACCCGAGGCGATCCACGGGTTGCTGAAGAAGGCAACTTTCGTGGTGTCCACCTGGTTCTGCTCGATCCTCGACCCGCTGTGCATCCAGCTGCGCCGCGAGGGCCAGCGCTGGGTCAAGATCACCTATTTCCGCGACCTGGACCTGCTGCACACGCCGCAGGCGCGGTTCCCCATCGAAGTCATCGGCGAGATCATCCGCGCCACCGCCGCGCGTTTTCCCAAGGGCGAGCCGTTCGACCTGCGCTTCACCGACCAGCGTGGCAGCGATTTCCGCATCGGCTTCACCCCGGAGATGCGCGACAACCAGCTCGCCACCAACCGCTGGCGCGGCAAGATGACGGCCGAGGAAGACGGCTGCTACGTGCATTACCTGCCGACCCACGGGCCCAACCTGTGGGACCACAACTCGGTGAAGAACGACATGGGCGTGTCGGTGGCGATGTCTGGCGTCTTGTATCCGCAGTGGGCGGTGGGCTTCGAGCGGCCGTTCGAGGAAAAGATCGGCGTGTTCTGGGAAGGCGAATACGTGAGCCGCGTGGAAGGCGAATCGGCCGAGGCCAGGATCCTTCGCGAGATGCTGGTCGGTGGCCGCATGATCGAAGGCGGCGGCTGCGGCTTCAACCCCAAGGCGCCGCGCCACACCGTGTACCCCGCCGGCTCGAACGCGCCGGGCGCCATGCACTTCGGCATCGACCTGGCCAAGCCGTCCGACTACATCCGCCGCGTCATGCCCGACTGGGAGGAGCCACCGGTGCACATGGACCTGATCACGCTGGACGCCACCGTCACCGCCGGCAACAACCTGCTGATCGACCAGGGCTTCCTGTGCGCCTTGCGCGACCCGCAGGTGGTCGAGGTGGCGCGCCGTTATGGCGACCCGATCGAGCTGCTCGAAGCCGTGGTGCTCTGACCGCGGCGACTAGTAATTGCCGCCGCGCGCCGCTGTGTTCTTGAACGGCGCCAGCAGCGCGCTGGCCGCGGCCGTCAACAGCATGGTGTCGATGCCGATGGCCACGAACAAGGCACCGGCCGCCAGCCATTTGCGGGCCTGCGGCTCGGTGGTGGCCAGGATGCCCGGCGCCTTGCCGGCCTGCAGGATGCGCTTGATGCCGTCTTCGATCGCCGCCTGCACCTCGGGGTGGCCAGGTTCGCCGGGGTAACCCATCGAGGCCGACAGGTCGGCCGGTCCGATGAAGATGCCGTCGTCGCCGTCGATGGCGGCCATCGCATCCAGGTTGCGCATGGCCTCCACTGTCTCGGCCTGTACCAGCAGGCAGACCTGGTCGTTGGCCTCGTGGATGTAGTTCGGGTAACGCTGCCAGCGTGACGACCGCGCCAGCGCATTGCCCATGCCGCGCACCCCTTGTGGCGGGTAACGCATGGCCTGCGCCAGGTCGGCCGCTTGCGCAGGCGTGTCCACCATCGGCACCAGCAGGGTCTGCACGCCAAGCTCCAGGTATTGCTTGACCAGCGCCGTGTTGCCCACCGGCAGACGGGCGATGGCGTGCGGCGCCGGCTCCTGCGCAAACGCGCTGGCCGAACTGGCGATGGCCTGCAGCTGGCCGAGCGTGCTGCGCAAATCGTTCGGCGCATGTTCGCCGTCGACCAGCAGCCAGTCGTAACCGGTGCCGGCCAGGATTTCAGCCGAATATGCATCGGCCATGCCGAGCCACAGACCGAACTGCGGCCGGCCCTCGCGCATGGCCAGCTTGAAGGGGTTGGTGGGGGTGCGCATGGGTGTCTCCAGCTGTTGATTTGATGTGTTCATTCTAGGTTTCGGGCCGGGCGACGGCGGCGTCTTGAAGGCACCGATCGACACTGGTTATCCGTCCAGTTATATTCGACGCATGGCCAAAGATAAAACCGTTTACGTTTGCAACGAATGCGGCGGCACCACGCCCAAGTGGCTGGGCAAGTGCCCGCACTGCAATGCCTGGAACACGCTGGTGGAATCGGTAGCCGAAAGCACGGCGCCGGCCCGCAACCGATTCGCGGCACTGGCCAAGACGGCCGCCGTCGTGGCGCTGGCCGACATCGAAGCCAGCGAGGTCGAGCGCACGCCCACCGGCATGGACGAACTCGACCGCGTGCTGGGCGGCGGCATCGTCGAGGGCGGCGTGGTGTTGATCGGCGGCGACCCGGGCATCGGCAAGTCGACGCTGCTGCTGCAGGCGCTCGATGCGCTGCAGCGGGCGGGCCAGAAGACGTTGTACGTCACCGGCGAGGAAAGCGGCGCCCAGGTGGCGCTGCGTTCGCGCCGGCTCGGCATCGACCGCAGCCAGGTGCAGGTGCTGGCCGAGATCCAGCTCGAGAAGATCCTGGCCACGCTCGATGTACACAAGCCCAACGTCGCCGTCATCGATTCGATCCAGACGGTGTATTCCGATCAGCTCACCTCGGCGCCCGGCTCGGTGGCACAGGTGCGCGAATGCGCGGCCCACCTCACGCGTGCGGCCAAGGCCAGCGGGGTGGCCATCGTGCTGGTCGGCCACGTCACCAAGGAGGGCGCGCTGGCCGGGCCGCGCGTGCTGGAGCACATGGTCGACACCGTGCTGTATTTCGAGGGCGACACCCACAGCAGCTTCCGCCTGGTGCGCGCCATCAAGAACCGCTTCGGCGCCGTCAACGAGATCGGCGTCTTCGCCATGACCGAGCGTGGCCTGAAGGGCGTGAGCAATCCCAGCGCCATCTTCCTGAGCCAGCACCCCGAGCCCGTACCCGGCAGCTGCGTGATGGTCACGCTGGAGGGCACCCGGCCGATGCTGGTCGAGATCCAGGCACTGGTCGACACCGGCGGCCCGAGCCCGCGCCGCCTGAGCGTGGGGCTGGACCGGGACCGTCTGGCCATGCTCTTGGCCGTGTTGCACCGCCACGCCGGCATTTCGTGCATGGACCAGGATGTGTTCGTCAATGCCGTGGGCGGCGTGCGCATCAGCGAGCCGGCGGCCGACCTGGCGGTGCTGCTGTCCATCACCTCCAGCCTGCGCGGCAAGCCCCTGCCCAAAGGCTTCATCACTTTCGGCGAAGTTGGACTTGCGGGCGAAGTGCGACCCGCGCCGCGTGGTCAGGAGCGGTTGAAGGAAGCCGCCAAGCTCGGCTTCAGCGTGGCCGTCGTGCCCAAGGCGAATGCGCCGAAGAAGCCGATCGAAGGTCTGACGGTGCACGCCGTCGAACGCGTGGAGGAGGCGATGGAA
>JAQGMQ010000260.1 GCA_028292305.1 Rhodoferax sp. | reverse complement strand
TTCGACGTCAACGTGTTCGGCGCCGTCGCCATGACCAAGGCGTTTGTACCGTTCTTTCGGGTACGGCGGGCCGGGCACATCATCAACATAACGTCGATGGGGGGCCACATCACCATGCCGGGCATCGCCTACTACTGCGGCAGCAAGTTCGCGCTGGAAGGCATCTCGGAGGTGTTGGCGCAAGAGGTGAAGCCTTTCGGCATCAAGGTCACGGCAGTGGCGCCCGGTTCATTCCGCACCGACTGGGCCGGCCGCTCGATGGTGCGTTCGGCGCGCAGCATCGCCGACTATGACGCGATGATCGATCCCATACGCCAGGCACGGCAGGACAAGAGCGGCCGGCAGGCCGGCGACCCGGCCAAGGCGGCGCAGGTGTTGCTCAGGCTGGTCGAAGCGGCAGACCCGCCGGTGCATCTGCTGTTGGGCAGGGACGCTGTGGCCCTGGTGCGCGCCAAGCTGGCGACGCTGCAAGCCGAAATCGCGCAGTGGGAGGCCGTGTCGGCCTCGACGGATTTCGCCTGACGCCCAGTTCGCCATGCGTTCGGCCAGGCCACCCGTCACACGCCTTTCACACGGAAAGTCAACACTCGTGGAATGACCAAAACCACGATCTTCCCCCGCCGCGCCCTGTCGCTCACCCTCGGCCTCGGCGCCCTGGCTTCCCTGGCCACGCTGGCTGGCTGCGGCGGCGGCTCCGATGACGCCGAGCGCTCCGTCGCTAGCCTGCGCTTCATCGGCCAGCAGGTGCTGCCGCGCCGCGGCGAGTTCCAGGGCACGGTGGTCGGCGGGCTGTCGGGCATCGACTACGACGCGGCCAATGCGCGCTACGTGCTGATCTCCGACGACCGCACCACCACCGATTCGCCGAACGCGCCCCGCTTCTACACCGCCACACTGGCCTTCGATGCCAATGCGTTCACCAGCGTGCAGTTCACGTCGACCACCCCGCTGAAGCAGCCGGACGGCAGCGTGTTTCCCAAGGTGCCCGATGCCCGCGTGGCCGACCCGGAAAGCATCCGCATCGACCCGGTGAACGGCAACCTGGCGTGGGCCAGCGAAGGTGACCGCACCCTGACCGGCACACCCACCCGCGTGATCGACCCGTTCGTGCGCGAGATGAGCGGAAGCGGCGCCTATGTGCGCGACTACGCCGTACCGGCGATGTTCCACATGTCGGCCGCCGACACCGGCCCGCGTGGCAACCTGGTGTTCGAAGGCCTGGCCTTCACGCCCGACCGCAAGCAGCTGGTGGTGGCCACCGAAGGCGCGCTGTTCGCCGACGGCCCCACGCCCACGGTGGACGCGGGCTCGGTCTCACGCTTCACGGTGTACCACCGCGACACCGGCGCGGCCGCTGCCCAGTACGCCTATCCCATCGACAAGATCCAGGCCACGCCGGTGCCGGCCACAGCCTTCTCGGTGAATGGACCGACCGAGATCCTGGCGGTCACCAACACGAAGTTCCTGGTGCTCGAACGCAGCTTCTCTGTGGGTGTCGAGGGCAACCAGGTGCGGCTGTATGAAGTGGACACGGCGGGCGCCACCGATGTGCTGAACACGCCGGCGCTGGTGGGGGCCAGCTACAAGCCGCTGAGCAAGCGCCTGGTGCTCAATTTCAACACCCTGGCCACGCAGCTTGGCGGCATCGCCAACCTCGAAGGCCTGACCTTCGGACCGAAGCTGGCCAACGGCCACGATTCGCTGGTGGTGGTGGCCGACGACAACTTCCCCACCGCCGATTCAACGACCGACCGCAACCAGATCCTGGTGTTCGAAGTGCTGCCTTGACGACGGCGCGCCGCTGCCGCCGCCAGGCCGTACCGGCGACTCCGCACGGGCTCAGCGCTAGAAGTGCGGCGTGTGCTCCGGCGGCGCCTCCACCAGAGGGCGGATGGCTTGCAGCACCTTGTCGTGGTGCCGCTCGAAGTTCGAGCCCGCGCACATGCCGAACGCCCACAGTTCGGATGTGAATTCACCGGTGCTGGCCACTGTTCTGCGCTGTGGAGGGCGGGCTAACCAAAAGCGGCGGATCTCGTCCGCCAGGGATCGGAACAGGAAATTCTTGGTCATCGACTTTCGCGGAACAACGGAAAAACGCAGGGGAAACAGGCTGACGCCAGCGACGCCATTCTCCGATAAATCCGGCCCACCCGCAGGCCGCGCAGCGATCGGCGCCCTGTGTAATCATCGGCGGCATTCGCACGGCGGTTTCCCCGAAAGTTTCAGATGCTCATCAATTGCGTGGCCTACCAGCGCGGCGCCAAACTCGCAGACATTCCGGTCCAGCAGATCAGCGAATACATCGCCCGGCCCGACACCTTCGTCTGGGTGGCGCTGCAGGATGCAACCCCTGAAGAACTGGCCGAGGCCCAGGCCCAGTTCGGCCTGCACGAGCTGGCGGTCGAAGACGCCCAGCACGGACACCAGCGCCCAAAGATCGAGGAATACGGAGCCTCCATCTTCGCGGTAATGCACCTGGTGGAAGTGGACACGGACCACCCCGAAACCCTGAACGTCGGCGAGGTCGACGTGTTCGTGGGCAAGAACTACGTGCTGTCGGTGCGCAACCGCAGCAAGGTCGGCTTCCTGGGGGTGCGCGAGCGCTGCGAACGTGAGCCCGATCTGCTGACCCACGGCTCGGGCTTCGTGCTGTATGCGCTGATGGACGCGGTGGTCGACCGCTACTTTCCGATCATCGACAACCTGGAGTCGCAGCTCGAGACCATCGAGCAGCAGATCTTCACCACCGGCGCGGCGCGGGCCAACATCGAAAGGCTGTATGACCTGAAGCGACGCGTGATGGTGTTGAAACATGCCGTGGCACCGCTGCTCGAAGGCTCGAGCCGGCTGCACGGCGGTCGCGTGCCGCAGCTGTGCGTGGGCGTGCAGGATTACTTCCGCGACGTGGTCGACCACCTGGCCCGCATCAACGCCTCCATCGACACCATCCGCGACACCATCGGCACGGCGATCCAGGTGAACCTGGCCATGGTGACCATCGAAGACGGCGAAGTCACCAAGCGCCTGGCGGCCTGGGCCAGCATCTTCGCGGTGTGCACCGCGTTTGCCGGCATCTGGGGCATGAACTTCGAACAGATGCCCGAGCTGAAATGGCACTACGGTTACCCCGCCGCCCTGCTTGCGATTGCGGTGGCTTGCGGGCTGGTGTACTGGAAGTTCAAGCGGGCGAAGTGGTTGTAGCGTAGCCGCTGTCAGGTCGCTGTCAGGTCGCTGGCAGGTTGCTGTAAGTTCGTTCCCCGCGACCGCGCCGCCGCGGCCTCTTCACACCTGTCGCATCACCTGGCGCACCAGCCCGCGCAGCCACTGGTTGGCCGAGTCCTTGTGGTAACGCTTGTGCCAGATCTGGATCACTTCCACCTGCGGCGTGGGGAACGGCAGCGGGTAGATGCGGATGCCTTCCTGGCGCTCGAACGCGGGAGCCAGGTCGAGTGCAATCATCGAGATCAGGTCCGTCTGCGGGATGATGCTCATCAAGCCGAGAAAGTGCGGCACCGTCACCACCACCTGACGCGCGATGCCCAGCCTGATCATCGCCTGCTCGATCACTTCCTGGCTGCGGCCTTCGGTGCGTACGGCCACATGCGGCGCCCGCGCGAACGCGGCCGGCGTCATGCCCTCTGGGCCGATGTGCGGGTTGTCGGCACCGGCGATGCACACAAAGCCGCTGCTGCGCACCAGGCGCTGCTGGAACACGCCGGCGTTGCGCAGATCGGGAAAGTAGCCGATGGCCAGGTCCACCGCGCCGGACTCCAGCCCTTCCTCCAGCTTCTCGGCGATCGGCGACACGGTGCGCAGCCGGGTCTGCGGCGCCTGCTTGCGCACGGCGTTGATGATCTGCGGCAGGTAGGAGGTCTCGGCCACATCGGTCATGCACAAGGTGAAGGTTTGCGTGGCGCCGGCCGGGTTGAAGTCCTGCCGCTGGAAGATTTCGCAGCGCGCCAGCGCCAGCACCTGCTTGACCGCCGAAGCCATCGCCAGCGCACGCGGCGTGGGCTGCATGTCGTTCTTGACGCGGATGAACATCGGGTCGTCGAACGACTTCCGCATCTTGGCCAGCATGTGGCTCATCGAGGGCTGGCTCATGCCCAGCCGGGTGCTGGCCTTGGAGACACTGCGCGTTTCCAGCATGGCCTCAAAGACGATCAGCAGATTCAGGTCTTCGTCGTGCAGATTCATTCGATCGGTCCGTCGCCATGCGTAGTTGGGCCGATGGTAGGGACGGGCCGGACCAGCGTCCATCGGCCCGAACCCCTAATCAAACAACTTTTCAGAAGCCGTAGAGGACTGCCG
>JAQGMQ010000259.1 GCA_028292305.1 Rhodoferax sp. | reverse complement strand
AACCACCGCACCGACGAATACGGCGGCAGCCTGGAGAACCGGCTGCGCTTCGGCATGCAGGTGCTGGAAGCCGTGCGTGAACAGGTGGGCGCCGACTTCTGCGTCGGGCTGCGCATGTGCGGCGACGAATTCCACGAAGACGGCATCAGCCACGAGATGGCCAAGGAGATCGCCCAGGCCATGTCCGAGAGCGGCATGATCGACTTCCTGAGCGTGGTCGGCTCGGGTGCCGACACCCACAACACCCTGGTCAACTGCATGCCGCCGATGGCGCTGCCGCCCGAGCCCTTCGTGCACCTGGCCGCCGGCATCAAGGCCGTGTCCAAGGTGCCGGTGATGCATGCGCAAAGCATCCGCGACGCCTCGCAGGCCGAGCGCATCCTGGCCACCGGCATGGTCGACATGGTGGGCATGACCCGCGCGCAGATCGCCGATCCCCACATGGTGATCAAGATCCGCGATGGCCGCGAAGACGAGATCAAGCAGTGTGTCGGCGCCAACTACTGCATCGACCGGCAGTACGCCGGCCTGGACGTGTTGTGTGTGCAGAACGCCGCCACCAGCCGCGAGGAAACCATGCCGCACGTGATCGAGAAGACCACCGGCGTGCGCCGCAAGGTGGTGGTGGTCGGCGCCGGGCCCGCGGGCCTGGAGGCGGCCCGGGTGGCGCGGGCACGCGGCCATGACGTGGTGCTGTTCGAGAAGAACGACGCCGTCGGCGGGCAGGTGAACCTGGCCGCCAAGCCGCCCAAGCGCGAGCAGATGGCCGGCATCATCCGCTGGTTCGACATGGAGACCGTTCGCCTGGGCGTGGACCGCCGGCTCGGTGTGTCAGCCACCGTGGACATGGTCCTGGCCGAGCAACCCGACGTGGTGGTGCTGGCCACCGGCGGCGTGCCGCACACCGGCCAGACGCCGGCCTGGGGCGCGGCCGAGGGCCTGGTGCTCAGCGGCTGGGACATCCTCTCGGGCAAGGTCGCCCCTGGCGACAACGTGCTGGTGTACGACAGCATCAGCACCCATGCCGGCACCGGCGTGGCCGACTTCATCGCCGCGCGCGGCAAGCTGGTGGAGATCGTCACGCCCGACGTCAAGGTGGCCGACGACGTGGGCGGCACCACCTTTCCGATCTTCTACCGCCAGCTGTATGCCAACGGCGTGGTGCAGACGCCCAACTTCTGGCTCGAGAAGGTGTACCGCGAGGACACCCCGGAGGGCAGCAAGCTGATCGCCGTGCTGAAGAACGAATACACCGAGGCGCTCGAAGAACGCGCGGTGGACCAGGTGGTGGTCGAGAACGGCATCCTGCCCAACGACGGCCTGTACTGGCAGCTGAAACCGCTGTCGATGAACAAGGGCCAGACCGACATCGACGCCCTGTACGACGCGCTGCCGCAGCCCGGCCTGAGCCAGCCGACCGGCAACGGCAAATTCCTGCTGTACCGCGTTGGCGACTGCGTGTCGATGCACAACATCCACGCCGCCATCTACGACGCCCTGCGGCTCTGCAAGGACTTCTGAATATGCTGCAGCACATGGTGAGCGGGGTGTTCTGGCTGGCGGTGCTGGGCCTTGCCTGGGGCATGGCGCGCCGCGCGCTGTTGTGGCGCAACGGGCGGTCAGCGGCTGTGGACTTCAGCGGCCTGCTGCAGATTCCGAAGCGTTACTTTGTCGACCTGCACGACGTGGTGGCACGCGAGCCCTTCGTGGCCAGGGCCCACGTCGGCGTGGCCGGCGGCGCCATCCTGGCGCTGGCGCTGGTGGCGCTGAACTACGGCCTCGGCCTGTACTGGACCAGCCTGGACGCCGCACTGCTGCTGGCCGGGCTGATGATGCTGGCCGGCTCGTCCGCGATGGCCTGGCGCCGCCGCGCCGCGCCCGCCCGGCTGTCGCGTGGGCCGTGGAGCCGCCTGCCCTATTCGCTGATGTTGTTTGCCGTGGCCGTGGCACTGGCCGGCGCGGTGGCCGCCACCGGCACCGCGCTCGCGCCCTGGCTGGCCGGCCTGATCAGCCTGGCCTTCGCCCTCGGCGCCGCCGAACTGGCGCTCGGCGTGGGCCTGGGCGGACCGATGAAACACGCGGTCGCCGGCCTCTTGCACCTGGGCCTGCACCCGCGGCCCGAGCGCTTTGCCGACAAACGTTTCGCCACCGCGCTCAGGCCGCTGCGCCTGACGCCCGATGACCTGGGCGTGGGCAAGCCCGCCGATTTCGCCTGGAACAAGCTGCTGTCGTTCGATGCCTGCGTGCAGTGCGGCAAGTGCGAAGCCGCCTGCCCCGCCTTCGCCGCCGGCCAACCGCTGAATCCGAAGAAGCTGATCCAGGATCTGGTGGTCGGCATGAGCGCCAGGAACGACGCCCACTACGCCGGCAGCCCCTACCCCGGCCAGCCGGTCGGCAGCCACGCCGGCGCGCCGCAACTGCCCATCGTCAACGGCCTGATCAGCGCCGACACACTCTGGTCCTGCACCACCTGCCGCGCCTGCGTGCAGGAATGCCCGATGCTGATCGAACACGTGGACGCGGTGGTCGACATGCGCCGCCACATCACACTCGTCGGCGGCGTGGTGCCCAACAAGGGCGCCGAAGCGCTGGAGCAACTGCGCGACACCGACACCGTGGGCGGCTTTCCGCTGGCGGCGCGGCACCACTGGGCCGCCGACCTGAACCTGCCGGTGCTGGCCACCGCCGACTCGGGCACGCAGACCGACTGGCTGCTGCTGGTCGGCGAAGGCGGCTTCGACATGCGTTACCAGCGCACGCTGCGCGCCTTCGTCAAGACCTTGCAGAAGGCCGGTCTCCAGGTGATGACTCTCGGCGCGGCCGAGACCGACTGCGGCGACCTGGCGCGCCGCCTGGGCGACGAAGCCGGCTTCCAGCGCCTGGCCCGCGGCCTGATCACCACGCTGCAGGCGCGCCGCTTCAAGCACATCGTCACACCCGATCCGCACATCTTCCATGCGCTGAAAAACGAATACCCGGCCCTGGGCGGCGACTTCGCGGTGTGGCACCACACGCAGCTGCTGGCCGACCTGCTGGCCCGCCAACAGCTCAAGCCGACCCGCGCCGCCCGCACCGACACCGTGACCTACCACGACCCCTGCTACCTGGCCCGCTACGGCCGCCAGGTCGACGCGCCGCGGGCCGTGCTCAAGGGCATCGGCATCAAGGTCGTCGAAATGGAACGCAGCCGTGAACGCGGGCGCTGCTGCGGCGGCGGTGGCGGCGCGCCGTTCACCGACATCCCCGGCGTGGCCGGCAGCCAACGCATCCCCGACATCCGCATGGCCGACGCCCGCGCCACCGGCGCCGCCGTGGTGGCCGTGGCCTGCCCCAACTGCACGGCCATGCTCGAAGGCGTGGTCGGCCCGCGGCCCGAGGTGCTCGACATCGCCGAGTTGCTGGCTGAAGCGCTGGAGGTGGTATGAACGCCGCACGGCCGCCCGAAGGCGTTCGCACCGCAGTGCATGGCACGAAGGTTTTGATCCACGCCGCACGGCCGCCCGAAGGCGTTTGCACGGCAGTACGCAGGACGGAGGTGTTTCAATGAACGCCAACAGCTTTCATACCGGCATCCCGCGCATCGACCCGCGCCGCCCCGCCATCACCACCCCCGCCGGCCTGCGCCGCATCGTGCTCGGCAGCAGCGCGGGTGATCGCCTGGCCACGCGGCAAAGCCATGCGGCCACCGCCAAGCCGGTGCGCAGCGCCGGTCCGTTTCGGCAAGCCACGCTGGTCGTCACCCACGCCGAACGCGGCACGCTCGGCGATGCGGCGCGCCAGTGCATTGCCGCGGCGGCGATCCTGGCCACGGCCGACACCGAAGTCATCGTGGCCGTGCTCGGCACTTGCCACGACGACCTGGCCGCACTCGGCGCCGACCGCGTGCTGGTGGCCGCCGATTTCGATGCCGGCCGTTACCAGCCTGGCGCCTGCGTGCAGTGGCTGCGAGACATCCAGGCCGCGCGCTGGCCCGCGCATTGGCTGTTTGCGGACACGGGTGCCGATGGCGCGCTGGGCCGCCGGTTTGCCGTGCAGGCCGGGTTGGCGCTGGTGTGCAACGTGGTGGAACTGGGCGCCGCGTCGCTGCGCACCCCGGCCACGCCGCAACACGACCGGCTGCGCCCGCATGCCACCGTGATGCTGCTCGCCAAGGCCGTGGCCAGCACCCGTTTGCCGTTCACCGGCCTCGGCGTGATCGAGTCCGCCCAGCCCGTGCCCCACGTGGCCGAGGCCCAGATCGAAGACCTGGGCGTGTCGCCCGGCGACCCGCAGACCCTGGCGCTCGAAGAAGCCGATTTCATCCTGGCCGCGGGCAACGGCGTGACCGACCTGCCCTTGTTCCACAGCCTGGCGCAGGAAGTCGGCGCGGCCGTGGGCGCCTCGCGCGTGGCGGTGGACGACGGCCGCTTCGCCCGGGCGCAGCAGGTCGGCGCCACCGGCAAGACCGTGTTCGCCTCGGCCTACATGGCGCTGGGCATCTCGGGCGCGGTGCAGCACCTGCAGGGCATCAAGGACTGCCG
>JAQGMQ010000255.1 GCA_028292305.1 Rhodoferax sp. | reverse complement strand
TGGACGCGGACATGGGACGGCGTTGGCTGGTCGCACATTCTAAGTCCATATGCGAATAGATCGCATTACCAATGCGACCTCACCCATCTGTTGCAGCGCAACAACGTGGGAGGACGATCGTCCTTTTCAGAATGCCCTTGACATCATCCAACTAGTTGGTAGACTCGGCGCATGGATGCCACAGAACTTTCCCCCAAAGCCGCCGAGATCGCCAAATGCGCCGAGTCGCTGCTGGCGACCAAGGGGTACAACGGGTTCAGCTACGCCGACATCTCTGAAGCGGTGCACATCAGCAAGGCCAGCATCCACCACCACTTTCCCAGCAAGGCCGAACTGGTGCAAACGGTGCTGCGGCGGTACCGCGAGCAGGGTCGTGTGGGCCTGGCGGCGCTGGAGAAACAGGTGACGGACCCCCTCGCCCGCCTGCAGGCCTATACCGGTTACTGGGCGGCCTGCATCCGCGACGGCACTTCGGCGTTTTGCATCTGCGCCATGCTGGGCTCCGAGCTGTCGGCCATTCCCGAGTCGGTGGCCGACGAGGTGCGCGGGCATTTTCTGGACCTGGCCGCGTGGCTGACGAACGTGCTCGAACAAGGCGCCGCCAAGGGCATCTTCCTGCTGCGCACCGCGCCCGAATCGGAGGCGATGGCGCTGATGGCGACCGTACACGGCGGCATGCTGGCGGCCCGCGTCTACGGCGACTCGGAAGTGTTTGCCACCGTCGTCCAGCAAAGCGTCAAGCAGTTGCTGGCACCGCTGACACCAGCTCCACAGCGCTGAAATACCGCGCACGCGACCTTTCATTTTTATTTGGCCGAGCACTCTACCAACTAATAGATAGCTTATTAACCACGCCGGCACCGGAAGCCCATCGGCGCAGCTTTCAATCTTTCAACCCCTGCGCTTCTCATCCCGCGACCACGGTCGCACCCGAAATTTCGATGCATTCGTGGCAACACCGCACCGACTTTTCCATACCCAAAAAGGAAAACACATGACGAACTCAACCACCACATCCGCTGCCTCGCAGGGAAACCATTGGCTCAAGACCTACTATTTCGGGCGCGCGGCGTTTTCAGTGGTCTGGGTCGCAGCCGCTTTCACGCTCGGCAAAAGCACGCCCGCCATCGCCGCGTTGCTGCTGCTGGTCTACCCTGCTTGGGACGCGGCCGCCAACTTTGTCGACGCCCAACGCAACGGCGGCTTGCAGCGCAACCGCACCCAGGCGCTGAACCTGGTGGTCAGCACCGTGACGGCCGCAGCCGTGGCGATCGCACTCGGCCTGGGCATGCATGCGGTGCTCGGCGTGTTCGGCGCCTGGGCGATGCTGGCGGGTGCGCTGCAGCTCGCCACCGGCGTGCGTCGCTGGAAAAGTTATGGCGCGCAATGGGCCATGATTCTGAGTGGCGCGCAATCTGTGCTCGCGGGCGCCTTCTTCATCAAGCAGGCCAGCGGGGCGGCACTACCCGGCATCACCGACATCGCTCCCTACGCTGGGTTTGGCGCTTTCTACTTCCTGGTATCGGCCCTGTGGCTGACCGTGTCTGACCTGCGACGTCGCCAGGCAGCGACCAGCCAGGCCTGACCTACGCCATTCAGCGCGCCGCCGGGCCTGGCCGCACCGGAGGCCAGGCCCTACCCAAGCCGCCAATTCGTCTGTCGATAGAATCAATCACGCTACAAAATTACACAAATTCGTGCGCTTGACGAACAAGTCGGCGCGCTACGGCAAAATGCAGCGGTGGCAGTTGCCGCGGCACCATGAAAGCACCCCCATGCGCCGAGACCGCATGCATCCGAACCGTACAGGCCATGGCTGAGGGGGCGGGCACGCCGGTGTCGGCACAGCCGTCGGCCGACTCCCGGACGGCGGTGGACTCGGCCGGGGCGCGCGACGCGATGATGCGGCTCATCGCCGATTCGGTGCCGGCGATGATGGCCTACTACGCTTTGCCGTCGCTGCGCTGCGTGTTCGCCAACCGGCGTTATGCGCAAGATTACGGCTGGACGCAGGACTCGATCGTCGGCAAGACCCTGGTCGACGCGGTGGGCGATGCCGCCTGGCGCGTGATCGAGCCGTACATCGCGCGCGCCGCCCGCGGCGAGCCGGTGGGCTATGTGCGTGAGCAGCAGCTGCCCGGCGAGGCCGACAAGCTGTTCCGCACGATCGAGGTCAACCTGATCCCGCACCTCGACGCCGACCCGGGCGCCAGCCCGCATGTGAATGGCCTGCCGCGCCGCCAACTCGGCATCTTCGTGCTGATCAACGACATCAGCCACCACATCGAGGCCGAGCAGGCGATACGCGACAGCGAAGAGCGCATGCGCAAATTCGCCGAGGTGACCAACGAAGGCATCGTGTTCCACCTGAAGGGCATCATCACCGACGTGAACCCGGCGCTGCTGGCCATGACGGGTTATTCCACCGCCGACCTGCTCGGGCGCTACACCATGGACTTCGTGCCCGAAGCCTGGCGCCAGATCTCCATCGACTACCTGGCGGCGGGCCGCGAAGACCCGTACGAGACCGCGCTGATCCATCGGAACGGCCGCGTCATCCCGGTGGAGATGGTGGGCAAGTCGATGCCGCTCAAGGGCGAGGTGCACCGCATCGTGGTGGTGCGCGACATCACCATGCGCAAGGAGGCGCAGCAGCGCATCGAGTTCCTGGCGCTGCACGATCCGCTGACGCAACTGCCCAACCGCATCCACCTGCGCGAGCGGTTGGCCCAGGTGCTGGCCCTGGCCCGGCGCCGCAACGGGGTGGTGGCCGTGCTGTTCATCGATCTGGACAATTTCAAGACGGTGAACGACTCGCTGGGCCACCACGCCGGCGACCAGTTGCTGTGCGAGATGGCGCGGCGATTGAGCGACGCGGTGCGCGAGGCCGACATGGTGTCGCGCCTGGGTGGCGACGAATTCCTGGTGGTGCTGTCGGACATCGGCGCGCGGGCCGAGGCGGCGCTGGTGGCCAACAAGCTGCTGGCCGTGGTGAACGAGCCGGTGACCATCGAGAACCATCGCTTGTCGGTCTCGCCGTCGATCGGCATCAGCGTGTTCCCCGACGACGGCGACACGGTGGACGACCTGATCCGCCATGCCGATGCGGCCATGTACCACGCCAAGGACAGCGGGCGCAGCAACTACCAGTTCTTCACGCCCGACATGTCGCAGCGCGCCTTCGAAGCGCTGCACCTGGAAGGCCAACTGCGCCAAGCCATCGCCCGCGAAGAATTCGTGCTGCACTATCAGCCGCAGTTGCTGCTGGCCGACGGCGCCAGTGGTTCGCGCGACGAACTGGTCGGTCTGGAGGCCCTGGTGCGCTGGCAGCACCCCGAGCGCGGCCTGCTCGGGCCCGACACCTTCGTGCCGTTTGCCGAAGCGCGTGGGCTGATCTCGGCCATCGGCCGTTGGGTGCTGTGCGAGGCCTGCCGGCAGCTGAAGGCCTGGCACGACGCCGGCTGGCCCAAGGTGCCGGTGGCGGTGAATCTGTCGGCCATCGAATTCCACCAGCGCGGCCTAGTACAGAACATCACCGCCATCCTGGCCGAAAGCGGCCTGGCGCCGCAGTACCTGGAGATCGAACTCACCGAGTCGGTGCTGATGGACCAGGGCGGCTTCGCCTTCGAAACCCTGGCGGCGTTGAAGGCGCTGGGCGTGGGCCTGGCCATCGACGATTTCGGCACGGGTTATTCGTCGCTGGCCTACCTGAAGCGTTACCCGATCGACAAGCTGAAGATCGACCGCTCTTTCGTGCGCGACATCCCCGGCGACAGCGACGACGTGGCCATCACCACCGCCATCGTGCAGATGGCCCACAGCCTGAAGCTGCTGACCGTGGCCGAGGGCGTGGAGACCGCCGACCAGGCGGCGCTGCTGCGTACGCTGGGCTGCGACCAGTACCAGGGTTACCTGATCTCGCGGCCCGTGAATGCCGCTGGCCTGCAGGCGTGGATGGGTGCACGGGGCGACAATCGATCGGCTTAAGCCCGCTCCGAATTTACTTTTTCGCTGTTGCCCCATTCCATGTCCATGCCCATTGCCATCACCTCCCAATTCGACTCCGGCGCCATCGACGTCGTCAGCCTGGCCGACCCGCAAGACATCCAGTTGCGCATCCGCCCCGACAACGCCAGCGAATTCGCGCAGTGGTTTCACTTCGCGCTGCACGGCGCGGGCGGCGTGCCGGTGCGCCTGCGCTTCGTCAACGCGGGCCAGTGTGCCTATCCGAAAGGTTGGGAGGGCTACCGCATCGCCGTCAGCAGCGACCGCCAGAACTGGACCCGCATCGACACAGCCTACGACGGCACCGAGATGACGGCCAGCTTCACACCCGAGACGAACTGCGTGTGGTTTGCCTACTTCGAGCCGTATTCATACGAGCGGCATCTGGACCTGATCGGCTCGGCGGCCTCGTCGGAACTCGTCACGCTTGAGCGGCTGGGCGCCACGCTCGACGGCCACGACATGACGCTGCTGCA
>JAQGMQ010000249.1 GCA_028292305.1 Rhodoferax sp. | reverse complement strand
CCGCAGTCGTCCAGCTCCAGGGCGTGGGCCGCCATGCCGTTGGCGAAGGCCGCGTCGCGGCTGCCCAGTTGCAGGGCCGTGCCCCACACCGGCGCCGTGCCCGCGCTGGGCTCGGCCGCGAGCAGGCGCACGGTCTCGCGCGGTTCGAGCCCGGCGCTGCCGGCCAGCGTGGCGCCCAGCGTGTCGAGGATGTGGCGCTTGGTGCGTGCCACCAGGTCGGCGGGCAGGTCTTCGAAGGTGGTGCGGGCGCAAAACTGCGCGAGCTGCGTGGCAGCGCTGTCGTTCATGGAAGGGTCAGGCGGTGATTGGAGGTTGGTGAAGGGGTGCGAACACATCGACCGGGTGGCCCGGCGCGTTGCCGCTGTGCTGGCTGCGCCACCAGGCGGCCACGTCGCGGCCGGTGGTCAGCCACACGTCGTCATGGGCCAGCACGCCGGCCAGGAATTCGCGCAGCAGGTCGATGCGGCCGGCCGTGCCGATGATCTCGGGGTGCAGGCGCAGCGGCAGGCACAGGCCGAAGCGGCGGAAGCCGGCAAAGTCCTGCTGCCAGTTGGCCAGCACCTCGCGGTACGAGGCGATGCGTGGCTGGCCCACGGGGATGGGCGGGAACAGGTTGAAGCTGAAGTAGGGCTCGTCTTCCAGCTCGTAATGCAGCGGCAGTTCAACCAGCGGCGCGTCCGCGGCACCGGCCGGCGGATGAAAGTAGGGCAGGTCGTCGCCGCGCCAGGAAGACGACCAAGCGATGCCCGCCGCGCGCAGCGTCTCGGCAAAGCCCGGCGCCCAGTTGCCGAACGGCGAACGGAAGGCCAGCGGCGCGGCGCCGGTGATGTCAGCCAGTGTGGACTGCGCCTGCAGGAAGCTGTCGCGCTGCCGCGCCAGGTCGAGTGCGTCGAAGTTCTCGCAGCAGAACGATGCGTTGCCGATCTCGTGGCCGGCCGCCGCGATGCGCTGCACCAGCGCGCGGTGTTCCAGCGCCACCGCGCCCGGCACGAACCAGCTCGACGACACGCCGAACTCGTCGAGCACGCCCAGCAGACGGTCGACACCGCGCTTGGCGCCGTACTGCCAGACCGACAGGCTCTTCTCGCGCCCGGCCATGCGCGGCTCCTGCGTCAGGATGCCGGCCGCGTCGAAGAAGTCGACGGTGAGCACCACCGCCATGCGTTTGCCCGCGGGCCAGCGTTGGGTTTCGGGCGTCATGCGGTGGCTCCGTCGGGGTGTTGTTCGCGCCACCACTGCGCCACCTCGCCGCAGCGCGCGAACCACACGTTGCCCTGCGCCCGCATGTGTTCACACAGCCGCTCCAGCAGCAGGATGCGGCCAGGCTTGCCCGACACCTTGGGGTGGAACAGCGTGGTCATGCACAGCCCGTCGCGGTGCGAGCCATCGAACTCGCGGCGCCAGTTGTCGAAGGTGGTGTCGTAGCTGGCGATGCGGTCCAGCCCGGCGGGGTAGTCGGGGTTGCGCTGGTAGGCCAGCGAGGCATAGTCGTCCAGCTCCCACTTGCCCGGAATCTCCACCAGGCTGCGGCCGCTGGCGTGGTCGATGAAGTAGGGCCGGTCGTCGCCGCGCATCGAGCTTGAATAAGTGACGCCGGCGTCGAGCAGGATCTCGATGGTGTCGGCGCCCCAGTCGCCCGATGGGGTGCGAAAGCCGGTTGGCGTGAGGCCCAGGTGTTTCTGAAACAAGGCCAGCGACTGCGCCATCACCTCCTGCTGCCGCTCGCGTGTCAGCTGCCAGAAGGCCTCGTGTTTGTAGCCGTGGTAGCCCACCTCGTGGCCGCGGTCGACGATGGCGCGGATCTGCGCCGGCCAGGTCTCCAGCACCCAGCCGGGCACGAAGAAAGTGGCCGGGATGTGTTGCTCTTCGAGCAGGTCGAGCAGGTAGGCCACGGCCCGCCACGGGCCGTAGGCGCCGAGCGTGAAGAACGATGGGTTGCGCCAGATCGAGCCGTCGAGCATGGCATTGCCGGTGGGGCCGTCCACGTCGAAGGCCAGGGCCACGCAGGACCTGGCGGCGTGGGGCCAGCGGGGGAGTGGGTTGTCGTCGGTCATGGTGTTCCTGACTTGCGCCTTCCCCCGCCGGGGGAAGGTTGGGATGGGGGCACGGCGCTCAGGCTCGCACGCTGTCGGGAGGCTCTAACGGCCGGCCCCCACCCCAGCCTTCCCCCGGAAGGGGAGGGAGCGAATGGCAGGCCGCCCGAGGACTCAGTCCTTGCTGTCGACGATCAGCTTCGGCACGGTGTAGTCCGTCAGACCCCACTTCGCCGCGATCTTCGCGTAGCTGCCGTCGGCCAGCATCTTGGTCATCGCGTCGCTCAATTCGGCGGCCAGTGCGTCGTCCTTCTTGCCGATGGCCAGGCCCACGTACTGGAACGTGAAGGCCTTGCCCACGGTGACATAGGTGTTGGCTTCCTGGCCCATGATGTAGGGCATGGTTTCGCCGCCCTGCACGGCCGCGTCCAGGCGGCCCTGGCGCAGCTGGGTGCGGGCGTCGGCCGAGCCGTCGGTGCCCGTCACGGCGATGGGCGGCTTGCCGGCCTTCACGCAGTTGTCGTCGCTCCATTTGGCGATCTCCTCCGGGAACGAGGTGCGGCGGCTGGCGCCGACCTTCTTGCCGCACAAGGCCAGCATGTTCGGGAACTCGGCGCTGCGGTCCTTCATGGTGTAGAACTGCGGGCCGGTCTTCAGGTAGTCGATGAACTTCACGGCGTCGCGGCGCGCGGGCAGGTCGGTCATGCCCGAAAGGATGATGTCCACGCGGCCGGTGGCCAGCGAACTCATCATCTGGTCGAAGCTGGTCTCTTCCCATTTGATGGTGGTGCCCAGCTTGGCGGCCAGGGCTTCGCCGAGTTCGATGTCGAAACCGGTCAGCTTGCCCGAGGCCGGGTCCTTGAATTCGAGCGGCGGGTAGTTCGACACCACGGCGGCGGTGATCGGGGCGCCCTTGGCGCGTGGCGTCTGGGCCTGCGCGGTGGCAAGCGCCGTGGCCGCCAGCGCGGCGATCAGGGTCAGGGTGGGGACGAGTTTTTTGGTCATGGTGGCGCTCCGTTGAAGTAAGGGGTCAGGGTAAAACAATCCGTGTCAGCCCGCGGCAACCGCAGCCTGCAGCGCCTGTTTGGGCAGGAAGTCGAGCAGCGCACGCGTCACCACGCCGGGCACCACCAGGTGCGCGTTGTGGCCACCGTAGGGCAACACCTGCAGCTGTGCGCCGGGAATGGCGCGGGCCAGCTCGCGCGAGCAGTGCAGCGGCGTGGAGCTGTCGTCGGCCAGGCCCAGCACCAGCGTGCGGGCGCCGATGCGGCCGAGGCTGGCGCGGCGGTCGTGGGCCAGGCAGGCGTCCATGCGGCGCAGCATGGTGGCGGTGCCAGGGAAGGCGTCGATGGCCGCGGGCATGGCGGCGGCCAGCACGGCGTCGTTCTGCGCGATCCAGTCAGGCGGGTACAGCCCGAGCGGCGCGGTGCGCACGAAGGCCTCCACGCCCAGGCCCACCAGCAGGTCGCGGCGCATCTGCATGCTGCGCGTGAAGAAGGCGTCGGGGCCGGGCCAGCTGGCGTAGACCACCAGGCCGGCGACGCGGTCGGGGTGGTCGGCGGCCAGCGCCTGCGCCACGGCGCCGCCCAGCGAATGGCCCACGATGTGCGCGCGGGCCAAACCCAGGCCGTCCATCAGGGCCAGCACGTCGGCGGCGATCTGGTCGACGCTGTAGTCGCCCGCCCAGGCGCCGCTCGCGCCCAGGCCGCGGTGGTCATGGCTGATGACGCGGAAGTGCTGCGCCAGCGCCGGCACGGTGCCCTGCCAGGGCCGGGCCAGGCCGTTCAGGCCCGAGACCAGCAGCAGCGGCGGGCCGCTGCCCGCGTCCTGGTAGTGCAACGGACCCCAGGGCAGCATCAGCGTCGGCATGCGGCGGGCCTCAAGTCAGCGGGCGGTGATTTCTGCCGCCGCCGAGTTGGCGGTCAGGCCGTGTTTGGCCAGCGCCGCGGCATAACTGCCGTCGGCCACCGCATCCTTCAAGGCCTGGGTCACGGCCACGCGCAGCGCCTGCGACTGCTTGGGGAACGCGGCCACGATGCGCAGCGAGGTCAGCGGCTTGCCGATGGTCACGTAGGCGCCTTTTTCCAGGTTCATGGTGAACGGAATCGATTCGCTGCTCTGCACGGCCACGTCCACGCGGCCCTGCTTCAAGGCCAGGCGGGCGGCGGGCGTGCCTTCGGTTTCCTGCACCTGGGCCGGCGGCCGGCCCGTGGCCACGCAGTTGGCGTCGCTCCACTTGCGCATGGCCGCATCGAAGGCATTGCGGCGGTTGGCCCCCACCTTCTGGCCGCAGATGTCGAGCGCGGTGGCGATGGGTGCGTGGGTGGCAAGCGTGTAGGGCTGCATGCCGGTGGTGAGGTAGGGCACGTAGTCCAGCCGGTCGGCGGCCTCCGGCGCGTCGAGCAGGCTGAAGGCCATGTCCACGCGGCCGGTGGTCAGCGAGTTGATCGCCGACTCATACGACACATCCTGCCATTCGATGGGGATGCCGAGCCGCTTGCCGAGGTAGGCGGCCAGGTCCACGTCGATGCCGACCAGCTCGTTCGTCTCGGGCACCTTGTAGGCCATGGGCGGGAACGCGGCGAACAGCGCGATGGTGATCTTCTTGCGGCCCACCACGTCGGCCGGCAGCGGGATCGGTGGCTTGGGCGTCTGGGCGGCGGTCTGCGCCAGCAGGTCCACGGCGGGTGACATCAGGGCGGCCGTGGCCACGGCGGCAAGAACCAGGCGGCTGAAAGTGCGGTGGGACATGGACACTCCGGTGAATGGAACTGGATGGACTTCAGCCGCGCACGGCCGAGATGAATTCGCGGGTGCGCGGGTGCTGCGGCCTGGACAGGACTTCGTCCGGGCTGCCGGTCTCGACCACCTGGCCCTTGTCCATCAACATGACCCGGGTGGCCACGTCGCGGGCAAAGCCGAGCTCGTGCGTCACCACCACCATGGTCATGCCGCTGGTGGCCAGGTCGCGCATCACCTGCAGCACCTCGCCCACCAGCTCCGGGTCGAGCGCCGAGGTGGGCTCGTCGAACAGCATCAGCTGCGGCCGCATGGCCAGCGCCCGGGCGATGGCCACGCGCTGCTGCTGGCCGCCCGAGAGTTCGATCGGGAAGCTGTCGCACTTGTCGCCCAGGCCCACGCGTTCGAGCAGGGCGCGGGCTTCGGGCAGCACTTCGGCGCGCGGCCGGCGCTGCACGCGGGTCGGGCCTTCGGTCACGTTCTCGAGCACGGTCATGTGCGGGAACAGGTTGAAGCGCTGGAACACCATGCCGGTCTTCAGGCGTTGACGTGCCACCTCGGTTTCCGACAGCGCATGCAGCTTGTTGCCGGCGCGGCGGAAGCCCACCAGTTCGCCGGCCACCCACAACGCGCCGTCGGTCACTTCCTCGAGCTGGTTGATGCAGCGCAGGAAGGTGCTCTTGCCCGAGCCCGACGGGCCGATCACACACAGCACTTCGCCGGCGGCGATGTCGAGCGTGATGCCCTTCAGCGCCTCGAAGCTGCCGAAATGCTTGCGCACGTCGACCGCGCGCACGATAGGAGGGGTTGGAGTCGTCATGCTGTTCATTGCCTCGATGCGGCGCGGCCGGCGCCACGCGCGTAATACGCTTCCACGCGGGACTGTGCCAAGGACAGCACGGTCACCACCACGATGTACCAGATGCCGGCCACGATCAGCAGCTCGATCACGCGGGCATTGGCGTAGTAGATGTTCTGCGCGTTGTGCAGCATCTCGGCGTACTGGATCACGCTGGCCAGCGAGGTGAGCTTGATCATGCCGACGAACTCGTTGCCGATCGGCGGGATGATCACGCGCATGGCCTGCGGCAGGATCACGCGGCGCAGCGCCAGGAGGCGCGGCATGCCGATGGACTTGGCGGCTTCGTACTGGCCCACGTCGACCGACATCAGCCCGGCGCGCACCACCTCGGAGGTGTAGGCGCCCTGGTTGATGCCCAGGCCGAGGAAGGCGGCGAGGAAGGGCGTCATCAGGTCCACCGTG
>JAQGMQ010000235.1 GCA_028292305.1 Rhodoferax sp. | reverse complement strand
CTGACGTCGCGGATAGGTTTTTTCGAAAGAACTCATCCAGGTGTGCCGCAGCGTGATTTCAGTGGACCCAATGCCAATCTGGGCGTCGCGTGGAACCCCACAGCGAAGATAGGTCTGAATGCCGCGCTCTCACGCACCCTTGGCGCGTACCAGACCGATTCGAGCAGTTTCATTGCCAATAATAGGTTGTCGATTTCGCCGGTCTACCGTGCCACGGCGCACACAGCGCTGCGACTCAACTATGACTACCTGACGCAGGAATACGAGGGTGCGCTTCCCGGTCTTGGTCTGCCGACAAACCGCCGAGACATTACTCGCCAGGCATCGGTCGCCATAGACTGGCGCCCCCGGCGCTTCATCTCGGTTACCTTTTCGCTCCAAAATCAGCGCCGCTCGTCTAACCTGACTGGATTTGACTTCAACAGCAACGCCGCAACACTTGGCGCGGAAGTCAATTTCTAAAAGTTCAGCGCCCACTTATGCAACATTTTGCTTACCCTGCAATTCAATAATGGTGACTCCAATGCGTACGATACGAAATTTCGTTCTGTTTCTGACTGCCATTGCCCTGCTGCAGCTTGCTGTTGCGCAACCGCAGGACAAGAACGACTACCGGCTGGGTGCAGGTGATGCAATCCGCATTACCGTTTTCCAGAATCCAGATCTCACTGTTGAAGGCCGTGTATCGGAGAATGGCAGCATCAGCTATCCACTGATCGGCGCCATGGAACTTGGCGGCCTGAGCATAGGCGGAGCGGAGAAGAAGATCGCAGATGCGCTGAAAGCCGGTGGTTTTTTGCTGCAGCCGCAGGTCAACATCGTACTGACTCAGATGCGCGGGAGCCAGGCCTCGGTTCTGGGCCAAGTAAACCGGCCAGGACGTTATCCTCTTGAAACCGCAAACATACGCGTCAGTGACATGCTGGCGATGGCCGGGGGAGCCACCGCACAGGCTGACGACATGGTTATCCTGACTGGTGTGCGTGACGGCGCGTCGTTTCGCAAGGTCATCGACGTTCCTGCGCTGTTTTTGGACAGTAGGCTCGACAATGACGTTGTCGTCAACAGCGGCGATACGCTCTACGTGCAGAAGGCGCCTGTGTTTTATATCTATGGTGAAGCACAGCGCGCGGGTTCGTTCCGAATCGAGCGCGGAATGACCGTCATGCAGGGGTTGGCCACTGGCGGCGGACCCACCGCGCGCGGCACCGAAAGCCGCTTGCAGCTGCATCGCCGCAATGCCGCTGGGGTCGTGGAAAAATTTTCGCCTGCACTTACCGATCTGTTGCAACCGAACGATGTGATCTACGTGCGCGAAAGCCTCTTCTAAGCGAGAAGCCATGAGTCCTCAACAATTTCTGCTGATCCTGCGCGCGCGCTACAAAGCCGCGCTGCTGACTCTGATCGTCACCGTCCTCGCCACGTTGGCCTATAACTTGTATCTACCGAAGCAGTACACCGCAGCTGCGGCGGTCGTGCTTGACGTTAAATCGCCTGATCCTGTTACCGGTGTAATGCTTGCCGGCATGATGGCTCCAGCTTACATGGCAACACAGATCGACATTATCGGTAGCGAGCGAGTGGGGCAAATCGCGGCCAGGCTTCTAAAGCTCGATCAGGACGAGAAGATGCGCGCGCAGTGGCATGAAGCTACGCAAGGCAATATCGACTTCATCACCTGGATTGCGCCTCGGCTGCAAAATGGCCTACTCGCCCGGCCCTCGCGTGACAGTAACGTCATCAGTATTTCCTATACCGCGCGGTCGCCAGAGCGCGCCACTGAGGTAGCGAATGCCTTCGCGCAAGCGTATCTCGACATTAATCTAGACCTGAAGCTCGCGCCGGCCCGCCAGTACGCCGCATTTTTCAATGAGCAGGTCAAGCTGATGCGCGACCGGCTAGACAAAGCGCAGCAGGCACTCAGTACCTACCAGCAGGAGCATGGCATTGCGTCAGCCGATGAGCGGCTCGACTACGAAATTGCCAAGCTCAACGAGACCTCAAGCCAACTCACTGGCGTACAGGCTCAGACCACGGACAGCCAGAGCAAACGCCAAAATGGAAAATCGGACACGATTGCTGAAGTGATGCAAAGCCCACTGATCAACGGCTTGAAAGGCGACATTGCACGTCTAGATGCCAAGCTGCAGGAGAGCAGTGTCACGCTGGGCAAAAATCATCCGATGATCCAACGGACCGAGGCTGAGCTTGCGACGCTGCGTTCCCAGTTGGAGCGCGAAACTGCCAGAATCACAACGTCAATAAACACCACCTACGAAGTAGGTAAGCAGCGTGAGCAGCAGCTTCAAGGTGCGCTACAGGCACAGAAGGGTCGCGTGCTGCAACTCAACAAACAGCGTGATGAATTGAATGTGTTGCGCAACGACGTGGACACGGCCCGGCGTACTTATGAATCGCTGAGTCAGCGCGCTTCGCAGACCTATGTCGAAAGTCAAAACAGCCAATCCAACAGCACGCTGCTCAACCCCGCCTCGCCGCCTGACCGACCATCCGCCCCGCGAGTGGTGCTGAATGTCGCACTCTCTGTCTTCCTGGGCACTCTTCTTGGCATCGGGTTGGCGCTCCTGTTGGAATTGACCAACCGCCGCGTGCGCTCCACGCAGGACTTGGTCGACATCCTTGACCTGCCGGTTTTGGGGACTATCTCTGCTCGCCCGATGCTTAAACGCCCCGCTGGAGGCAAAATTGCCGCCCTGACTTCGTCCAATGGAACCCTTTCATGAACGCCCCCACTCCTGGCAATCTGGGAAACCCGGCGGTGCTACCTGGGTCGGCTCGCTCAATCGGCGACATACTGATCTCGAGCGGGCGAATAACGCCTGAGGATGCGGAACGTATCCTTCAGCGACAAAAGAAAGACAAAAGCAAATTTGGTGATGCCGCTATCGCGTTAGGCGTCGTGACAAAGGAGGACGTCGATTTCGCGCTGTCGCGCCAGTTCGACTACGCATACCTTCCAGAAAAGGACACCAGCAGAAGTCCAGAACTCGTTGCCGCATACCAGCCCTTCAGTCGCATTGGCGAAAACCTTAGGGCCGTGCGCAGCCAACTGATGCTTCGGTGGTTCAACAGCGACTCCACCCACAAAGTCATTGCGCTCGTCAGCCCTGGCGCCCGTGAGGGCCGTAGCTTCATCGCTGCGAATCTGGCCATCGTCTTCGCGCAGCAAGGAACAAGAACATTACTCATCGACGGCGATCTGCGCAGGGCCAGGCAGCACTCGCTTTTCGCACTAGGCAAAAGC
This sequence comes from Rhodoferax sp., assembly GCA_028292305.1. GTDB lineage: Bacteria > Pseudomonadota > Gammaproteobacteria > Burkholderiales > Burkholderiaceae_C > Rhodoferax_B. The sequence continues at coordinate 6,307 of JAQGMQ010000235.1, read as the reverse complement.
GCAGGCTTGTCCGGCATCCTCGCCGACCGAGCCGGCCTAGAAGCAGCCCTGCCCGTGCACGGCCTGAAAAACCTATTTGTCCTGCCTGCCGGTGCCGTTCCGCCAAACCCACAGGAACTACTGGGGCGTGTTGCGTTCGGCGCCCTTTTGCACGTAGCTGCAGAAGAATTCGAAGTCATCATTATCGATACGCCCGCCGGCACTGACTACGCCGATGCCGAGATTATCGCTTCGCGCGCCGGCGCAGCTATCGTCGTAACCCGCAAGAACCAAACCCACCTATCGGAAGCGGCCCTGCTGGCGCGGCGCCTGCAGGACGGTGGCGTAGTGCTGGTGGGCTCTATTCTGAACGACGGTTGACCTTCCATGTTTAGAGCCTTCACACCTTTTCCCGATTGAGCTGCACACCCATGTCGACCCCGTCGTCCACCGACCGTACTTTGCAGCAAGTCCTGGTCGTCATTCCCACGTTGAACGAAGCAGTCACGATCAGGGAAGTAATCGAATCACTTTCGTCGGATCTACCCTCCCACGCGCGTATTACGTTCGTGGTTGCAGACGGTGGTAGCCACGACGGCACAGTGGCGTGCGTGCAGCAACTCGCCGCCGAGCGGTCCGACTTGCACTTCATTCATAACCCGCACCGGATACAGAGTGCCGCGGTAAACTTGGCCGCCTCTCAGTTCGGCTACCAAGCCGACGTACTGGTACGCTGCGATGCTCATTCGGAATACCCGGTGCGGTTTCTCGCCAGGCTTCTGCAGACGTTGGACAGTAGCCAAGCCGACTCAGTGGTGGTACCGATGGACTCCGACGGCAGGCACTGCTTCCAGAAAGCGGTTGCCTGGACATCCAACACATGGGCAGGTACCGGAGGCTCTGCCCATCGCGGCGGCCGCAAGAGCGGTTTCGTCGATCATGGCCATCACGCGGCGTTCCGCATGACCGCTTTCCAACACGCGGGCGGCTACGATGACAGCTTTACACACAACGAGGATGCCGAATTCGATTGCAGGCTGGGTCGGCTCGGCGGCAAGGTATATCTCGACGCAGACATTCGCCTGGGTTACCAGCCACGTTCCACCATGTCCGGCTTAGCGCGCCAGTATTTTGCTTACGGACGCGGCCGCTCGCGCACAGTGCGTAAACACCCCGGTTCGATGCGTGCGCGGCAGCTGGCAGTGCCCGCCAATCTTGTGTTTTCAGCCGCAGCCATTGCGTTATGCGCTTGGCTGCCCTGGCTGCTGCTATGGCCGTTGGCCTACCTGTCTGCGCTGATACTGACGTCGCTGTCGCTGGCATTGCGCCACCGCTCAGCCTGCGGCCTGTTAGGTGGGATTGCCGCAGCTATTATGCACACCAGCTGGGCGCTTGGCTTCTTTACCGGGCTGGCATTTGTGCGGGAAAAACCGTGGGAACCAGGCCCTACCGCCATGCTCAGGGCAGGATCGACGCGAGCAGCCACTCCATGAAGCCATCCCGTGATTTGCGCGTCTGGCTCGTCGATCCGTCGCTCTTCACCGCACCCTACGATGCCGGTCTGACCGAGGGCCTGCTGGCGGCGCAGGTACGTCCACTATGGGCCACACGGCCGACGCGCAAAGGGGATCGACAGGAGTTGCCGCGCGAACTAACCGATCCATTTTTCTACCGACGCACCGATGAGGCCAACTGGCTGCCCGGCAAGCTCAAGTCAGTCGCCAAAGGTATAGCGCATTTGGCCGGCTTGGCGACTTTGCTTTGGAAGGTTCGCAAGTACAAACCCCAGGTTGTGCATTTCCAATGGACTGTGCTGCCCCCGCTTGACGTGTTAGCCATGACACTGATTCGTCGCAGTTGCCCGCTGGTGCTGACCGTACACGACACCGTGCCGTTCAATGGCGAACGCCTGTCCTTCGTCCAGAATTTCGGATTCGATCTGCCAATGCGTTTGGCCCACCGGATCATCGTTCACACTGAAAGTGGGCGTGACACACTCATCGGCCGCGGGGTGCCGTCCGAGAAGATTGTCACCGTTCCTCATGGCCCGTTACGCCTGCAGGTGCCATTGACGGCACGCACTCCAGTTGCCGACGGCCGCTATACATTCGTCCTTTTCGGTGAGATAAAACCATACAAGGGTGTGGACCTAGCCATTGAGGCGTTGGGGCTGCTGTCGTCGCCGGTGCGGTCGCAGACTCGGGTGATTATCGCCGGCCGACCACGCATGGATATTGCACCGCTGATCGCCCGTATTGCCGAACTCAGCCTAGGCGAGATCGTCGAGCTGCGCCCGCAGCGCCAGTCTGAAGAGGATATGGCCGCGTTGTTTTCCGAAGCTGATAGTCTGCTGTTCCCCTACAGGCAAATCGATGCGAGCGGTGTCTGGTTCCTCACCAAGTCGCTCGGGAAATGGGTCATTGCGAGTCGTGTCGGCATTTTTGCGGCGGAAGTAGAAAACGGTGAACATGGCGTTCTTCTCGCACCGGGCGACGTTCCCGCGCTCGCAGAAGCGATCGCTCACGCGGTTACCACGCGTCCCGTGGTTCAGATTGCGGACGTAGGCGACGAATGGGTTGCCATCGGCAAAGCAACGCGGCGGGTGTATGAGTCACTTTTGCCCGCGCAAAGCGCATCAACTGCTTCGGAGTGCAGCAATGACTAAAGCTAGACAATCATTGCTGTATTTTCTGCGAGTCGGCTTCGGTTTTTTTCTTGTTGCGATAGCCGGCGTCGTACCGACTCACGCAGTCGAACCGGCAACGACACCAACACCGATCGAAGGCCAGAATTATCGCATCGTAAAGGACTGGAGCTTCGGCCGCACCGTGCGCGACGAAAAGCAGATGCGCGACGAGTTCTTTACGCGCTACATTTATAACAACGGAAAACTTGACACGCTGAACGACGAATGGCAGCGTTACCGCGACAACGGCAACCACGAAGTTACCGACGCCGGCTTGGCATTGATCGCACGTTTGCCACGCGAACTTAAAAGTGGCCAGATAGAAAGTGGCATGCTGCGATCCAAATGGAGCGGTCAATACGGCTTTTACGAAAGCCGCATGAAGGTCCCGCGCGGCCGCGGCATGTGGCCTGCTTTCTGGCTCAATCCGCAAGACGCCGTATGGCCGCCGGAGATCGACATTTTGGAGATAGTCAACAACGGCCGCGACACCACGAAAAACAGCTTTCACTTCCTGCACAGCGGTGACGGCAAGGGTGGGCCTTCACAAATCTCGCTACTCGACAAGTTCGGCAGCTACCGCCCTGGATTCGACTTCGCTGACGATTTCCATACCTTCGCAGTCTTGTGGGAAAGGGGCCGCGTGCGCCATTACGTCGACAACAAGCTCATCGTCGACAAAAGCTTCGAGTGGAAGCACAAGAATGGCGCAGATGCCGGGCCCGCCCACGTGCTGGTCAATTTGGCCGTGGGCGGCCAATGGCCCGGCCCTCCGCTGCGCGCCGAAGATTTCCCGGCCAGATTGGAAATCGAGTACATCCGGGTCTGGCAGAAGTGAACGTGCCCCATGGCTGAAATCCTTGGCTCGCTGACAGTACCGGCAGCGCCCCCTCCTGCCAAACGGCGAAAACCGCGATTGGAGACGGTCCCGCTCGCCGCCGAGGAAGCGCCTGAGAGCCGCGGTCTGCGGGTGGCGTTCGTGGCGCTGGTAGTCGCTCTCGTGCTCAGCGACCGCTTCGCGATCACGATCTCCTCCTTGCCGCTTGGCGCTTCGCTGCCGCTCACCTACTTGCTGATCACGGTGCTGCTGACCAACCACCGGCTTGCCATCGACCCTGCTGCTGTATTGTTCTACGTGGTCGCCACCACGATTGCGGTCTTGAGCTTCGTGCTCAATACCAACGCGTTCGGCGGGAGCCCGGCATCGATCGCCTCAATGGGTTTGCTGCTGGTCATCTACCTTCCCCTGATTTTCACCCTCAAATCCGAGCCGGCTAATCTGCCACAGTGGCGATGGATGATGCGCGTGCTGAGTAACACTTTATTGGTTTCCGCTGCTGCTGGCATCTTGCAGTTCTACGCGCAGTTCATCATCCATGACCCATGGTTATTCAACGCCTCTCTGCTGATCCCTGAGCCGATACGCGGACAAGGCCTTTACAACAGCGCCATCCCGATGGGTTCGTTTTTCAAGTCCAACGGTTTTTTTACCCGTGAACCCTCTGGCTTCTCCTATTTAATGGCTTTCGGCCTTCTGCTCGAGCTGTCGTTGTTTAAGCGCCCGAGGCGCATGGTGTGCTTCGTGTTCGCGCTGGCACTTTCCTATTCAGGCACGGGCATTCTGATCCTCGCCATCGGCCTTCTGTTGCCGCTGCGTGTCAAGACGATGCTGACGCTGATGATCGGCGGTGCGGTAGTGATCATCGGCAATGCGGCCGCGGGAGACCCGCTCAACCTCGGCATGACCTATGCACGGGTGGGTGAATTCAGCACACGCGGCAGTAGTGCCTATATTCGCTACGTCGCGCCCATGTTGATGATCGACATGAATATCGACGTAACTCCATGGTCCATGTGGGTCGGTCATGGACCGGGGATGATCTTCAAACTGCCCGGCCCAACCGAGTTTCATGACCCAACCTGGGCCAAGCTCGTCGTCGAATACGGCATGCTGGGCTTTATGTCGTTCGTAGGTCTGATGCTGTACAAGCTTTCATCTTTTCCCGCCCCCTTCCAAATTCGTGCCGTGCTGTTCGCCAGTTGGCTAGTCACGGGAGGACAGTTGCTGGCACCTGAAAACGTTTACTTCATGTTTCTCGTAATGGGCCTTTGGCCACGTCAAATCCCCGAAATTGCCCGTTTCCCAAGGCCGGTCGAGCCGCCTTCAACGACAAAACCAATGCCCAATAACCTTGAGCAGAACCCGCATACCGCATGAAAAGCGTAAGTATCGTCATCCCCTGCTACAACTACGCTGAGTACGTGCGGCGGGCAATTGAGAGCGCGCTCGCACAGTGCTGGCCCCTTGTGGAGGTCGTGGTGATCGACGACGGTTCCACCGATGACTCAGCGTCTGTCATCGCCGGTTTCGGCGAGCGCATCCGGGCCGTACGTCAGGCCAATGCCGGACATGTAGCCGCATTCAATCACGGTTTTGCCATTTCAACCGGGGAGATCGTCATCTTCCTGGACGCAGACGATCTGCTGCATCCCGGCGCGGCGCGAGCCGCCGCCGAAGCCTGGCGCCCCACTACTGCCAAGTTGCAGTACAACCTCGACTTGATCGACGGTGACGGCGCCTCGCTTGGCCGCCAGTGCTGCGCGTTCCCGCAGGGCTACGACACAGCAGCGATCCATTCTGAGTTCGCACGATGCAACACGTACATGTGGCCGGTATGCACCGGCAACGCCTACGGCCGCGCATTTCTGGGAAAGGTAATGCCCCTTACGGTCCGTATGGCCCCCGACGGCTTTCTAAATACCGTTGCGCCGCTCTTTGGAGAAGTGCTGACCCAATCCGCATCGCTTGGCAGTTATCGCGTGCACCAGGCCAACCAGAGCTACCACGGTGCCGGCACCACTGGCGTCGAACAACGCTTCGTCAAGCAGATTGCCCTGCGCCGGTCTGAAGAACGGGCGCTCAGGGAAGCGGCGATTCGCCAGGATGTCAGGCTGGCGCCGGTTGACCTGCTCGACCACGAGCTGGTGTTCGTTAACTACCGGATGATGGTGAAGAAGCTGCGTCAGCCGTACGACGGCAGTCAAACGGACACCGTGTGCAAGTTGTGGCTGCGCGCCGTCGCCTTTTTGCGCCAGCGTCCAATGTCGACCGGATTCCGCGTCCAAAATCTCTTGTGGATCAGCGTCTTGGCTTTGGCGCCATCGTGGCTTGCGCGACAACTCGTGCTGCTGCGCTTCAACCGCGACAGCCTCTTCAAACCTGTTCGCAAGGCACGGAGCCAGCTGCGCAAGTTGATGCACCGCACCCCATGACAACAACGGCCGGTTCATCCGACTTGACGTCAGTCCTCCCCGGGCTGACGGTCATCATTCCCAACTATAACTACCAGGAGTTCATTGCTCAGGCAATCGACAGCGCGCTGGCTGTCGAATGGCCAAGGGTTCAGATCATCGTGGTCGACGATGGATCTACAGACCGTTCGCGTGAGGTAATCGAAGCCTACCGCGGACGCGTCGAGATCGTACATCAGGCCAACGCTGGACAACTCCAAGCGTACAACGTCGGCTTCACTCTGGCCAACGAGGAAGTGGTGATCTTTCTCGACTCCGATGACCTCCTCGACCCGCAGGTAATGCAAGAAGTCGCAGCTACGTGGCGATCTGGTGTTAGCAAAGTCCAGT
>JAQGMQ010000219.1 GCA_028292305.1 Rhodoferax sp. | reverse complement strand
ATACTGAGGTTGCGCGGCCTTCTCTTCCGCAGGGTTGTGCTCAGCGCCCGGCCATGGCCGGCGACAGCGCCACCAGGCACAGGATCTCGAACAGCATCTGCGCGCCCACCTGGGCCGTGTTGCTGGTCGGGTCGTGCTGGGGCGCGACCTCCATCACGTCGCCGCCCACGATGTTCAGCCCGGCCAGCCCGCGCAGCAAGGTCAGCACTTCGCGCGGGCTCAGGCCGCCGACTTCGGGCGTGCCGGTGCCGGGCGCATACGCCGGGTCCAGGCTGTCCACGTCGAAGGTGACGTAGGTCGGCCCGTCGCCCACCACGTCGCGCGCGCGCTGGATGACGGCGGCCACGCCCATTTCCGAAAACTCTTCGGCGTGGATCACCGTCATGCCCGCGTCGTATGAAAATTCCCACAGGTATTCGGCCCCGCCGCGGATGCCGATCTGGATGCAGCGGCGCGGGTCCAGCACGCCGGCCAGCACGGCTTCGCGGAACGGGCCGCCGTGGTGGAACTTCGAGCCCTCGTACGTGCCGGCGGTGTCGCAATGCGCGTCGATGTGCACCATGCCCACCGGCCGGTCGCGGCCCACGGCTTTCAGGATCGAGCCGGTGATGGAGTGGTCGCCACCCACGGCCAGCGGGATCACGCCGGCCCGCACCACGTCGTTGAAGCAGGCTTCGATGTCGGCATGGCACTCGGCCAGGCTGTAGCGGCTTTTCATCGGCACGTCGCCCACGTCGGCCATCTTCAGCCGGGTGATGGGGGCCATGCCGAGCGCATGTTCGTACGGGCCGATGCGTTCCACCGCGCGCACGGCACGCGGGCCCAGGCGGGCACCGGCGCGGTTGGTCACGCCCAGGTCCATCGGCACGCCGATCAGGGCCACGTCGAGCCCGGCCAGGCCGCTGCCACCGGCGCCGATGAGGCCGTCGGGCCTGTAAGGCGCGTCGAGGAAGGTGGCCACGTCGGCAAACGGCCACTTGCGGCGGTCGGAGCTGCTGAAGATCTGCTCGGCCACGGCCTTGAACTTCGGGTCGAACATGTCGGCGCCCGAGGCGTCGGCATACCGGTCGCGCAGGCGCGCCAGGTGTTGTGCATTGCTGATCATGGTGTTGTCTCTTTCTGCGGAAATGGGGTCAGGCGGCCTGGCTGTGTTGCAGCCGCTGCAGGCACAGGCGCGCGGCGGCCAGGTCTTCGAGCGAGGCGCCGACGGACTTGAAAACGGTGATGTCGGCGGCCCCGCGCGCCGGCGGCGCGGTAGCGCGACACAGGTCGGCCAGTTCACCGGCGATGCGGGTCTTGTCGAGCGCGCCCGAGGCCAGCGCCTGCACGATGTCACCGGCCTCTGACAAGCCGCCGGCCAGGGTGTCGCACCACACGGCCGAGACGCGTGTGAACACCGCGTCGTCGGCCTCGCGCATCTGCGGCGTGAAGGCGCCGACCAGGTCCACATGGGTGCCCGGCCGCAACCATTGACCTTCGATCAAGGCCTGGCTCGACAGGGTGGCGCAGCTCACGATGTCGGCCTGGGCGCAGGCGTCCTGCAAGGAGGTCACGGCCTCGGCCTGCAGCCCAAGACCGCGCAAGGCCAATGCGCTGTCTTCGGCTTTGGCGGCCGTGCGGCCCCACACCAGCACACGGCTGATCGGCCGTACCTGGGCATGGGCCAGCGGCAGGTACTGCGACAGCCGGCCCGTGCCCACCATCAGCAGCGTCTGGCTGTCGCCGCGCGAGAGATAACGGCTGGCCAGGGCCGACGCGGCCGCCGTGCGCCGCGCGGTCAGCTCGCCGGCTTCGAGCACGGCTTCCGGCCGCCCGGTCAGGCCTTCGATCAGCACATACAGGCCGTGGATCGACGGCAACTGGCGGGTGTGGTTGTCGGGGTAGACGCTGACCAGCTTCACGCCCACGCCAAGCGCGCCGCTCCAGGCCGGCATCGACAGCAACACCGGTGTGCGCTCCTGCGCCAGGCCCTGCATGTGGTAATGGCCGCGCGGCGGCGTACTCAAATCGGTGGCGGCAAACGCGTCGTGCAGCGCCTGCAGGAGCTGCGGCCAGGGCAGGTGGCGGGCCACGGTTTCGGCGTCGATGAACAGCAGCGGCTGGGCGCCGGTGGAATGGTCTTGGGTCATGGCTGGTGTATCAATCGGCAAACACCGAGCAGCGCTCGGCGTCGAAGAGAATCTCCACCTTCTGGCCGCAGCGCGCCTGCTGGAACATCGCGTCGCTGCCGTGGCAGCGCAGCCGCGCGTCGCCGCACTTCAGGATCAGCTCCGACTTGGCGCCCAGGTCGCGCAGGAAATCGATCTCGCCCGACATGCCGTTGGGCCGCGTCGGCGTGCCCGTGTCGTTGAGCTCGAAGCGGATGTCTTCGGAGCGCACGGCCAGCGTCACGGCCGTGCCCGTCGCCAGCCGCGTCGGCATGGCCACGGCCCGGCCGAGGATCTCGATCTGGTCCGGCCCGCGCACCACGCCGGGCAGCAGGTTTGCCGCGCCCAGAAACTCGGCGACGAAGGCGTTCGCCGGCTTGCGGTACACGGCGGTGGGCGTGTCGCATTGCTGAACGCGGCCACCCTTCAGCACCACCAGCCGGTCGGCGAGCATCATCGCTTCGTGCTGGTCGTGCGTGACCACGATGGTGGTCAC
>JAQGMQ010000215.1 GCA_028292305.1 Rhodoferax sp. | reverse complement strand
GTCGAGAGCATGAGCATGGTGCCGATGATGGGCAACTCGCCGTCGCTGTCGCCCACCATTTTTACCAACCCCGATGACATCGAGAGCTACGGCATCGCCTACGGCATGGGCCTGACCGCCGAGAAGGTGGCGCAGCAGTGGAAGGTGAGCCGCGATGCGCAGGACGAATTCGCCTACCAGTCGCACATGAAGGCGCTGGCGGCGATGAAGGCCGGCGAGTTCACCGATGAGATCACGCCGATCGACGTGGACGAGCGCGCGGTCGACCTCGACGCGGCCGAGGTCGCCATCACCACCCGCACCGTGCGCCTGGACGAAGGCGCGCGGCCCGACACCAGCGTCGAAGGCCTGGGCAAGCTCAAGACGGTGTTCTCGGCGCGTGGCTCGGTCACGGCCGGCAACAGCTCGCAGACGTCGGACGGCGCGGGCGCGTTGATCCTCTGCAGCGAAGCCGCCATCAAGCGCTACAACCTGAAGCCGTTGGCGCGCTTCGTGAGCTACGCCGCCAAGGGCGTGCCGCCGCACATCATGGGCATCGGCCCGATCGAGGCGATACCGGCGGCGTTGCGTTATGCCGGCCTGCCGCAGGACGCGATCGACTGGATCGAGCTGAACGAGGCCTTTGCCGCGCAGTCGCTGGCCGTGATCCGCACGCTGGGGCTCGACCCGGCCAAGGTCAACCCGATGGGCGGCGCCATCGCGCTGGGCCATCCGCTGGGGGCTACCGGCGCCATCCGCTCGGCCACCGTGGTGCATGCGTTGCAGCGCAAGAACCTGAAGTACGGCATGGTCACGATGTGCGTGGGCATGGGGCAGGGCGCGGCGGGTATCTTCGAACGCGTCTGATCACGCGGCTTCGCACACAATCGTCAGCATCCATCCCAAGCGCAACGGAGAATCATCCATGAGCAACGACATCCTCAGCCACACCGAAGCCGGCGTGACCACCATCACCTTCAACCGCCTCGACAAGAAGAACTCGATCACCGGCGCGATGTACGCCGAGATGGCCGATGCGCTGGCCACAGCGGCCGCCGACGACGCTGTGCGCGTGCTGGTGTTCCAGGGCCATGAAACCATCTTCAGCGCCGGCAACGACATCGCCGACTTCCTGCACAACCCGCCGTCCTCGGTCGACGCACCGGTGTTCCAATTTCTGCGCAACCTCAGCGGCTTCCCCAAGCCGGTGCTGGCCGCGGTATGCGGGCCGGCGGTCGGCATCGGCACCACGATGCTGTTCCATTGCGACCTGGTGTACGCAGGCGACAACGCCGCGTTCTCGATGCCGTTCGTCAACCTCGGCCTGTGCCCCGAAGCGGCGTCCAGCCTGCTCGTGCCGCAGATGATGGGTTACCACCGCGCGGCGGAGGCCCTGCTGATGGGCGAGCCATTCATGGCCGAGGCGGCGCTCGAAGTGGGCCTGGTCAACCGCGTCGTGCCGCCCACCGAGGCCACCGGCATCGTGATGGCCCAGGCGAAGAAACTCGCCGCCAAGCCGATCACGGCGCTGATCGCCACCAAGCGCCTCATGAAGCAGGGCCAGGCTGCGCTGATCCAGCAGCAGATGAACGACGAGGCCGAGGTCTTCGGCCGCATGCTCCAGGCGCCGGCGGCGAAGGAAGCGTTTGGTGCGTTCATGGAAAAAAGACGGCCGGATTTCTCGAAGGTTTGAACCCCAACCCTTGCGTATGATCCCGCGTCACGATCCCAGGAGTCCCCCATGGCCCACATGCTGTTGATCCTCGAACCCCACGGCCAGCGCGCCACCCGCACGGAAGCCGAAGGCCGCGCCGCCTACGACCAGATGCTTGCCTTCGCGGCCGGGCTGAAGGAACGCGGCCTGCTGAAGGCCGCCGAGTCGCTGGCCACCGACACCGACGCCGCGCGGGTGCGCACCGGCGCCGGCCGGGCGCAGACGCTGGACGGGCCCTTCACCGAGGCCAAGGAAATGATCGGCGGATTTTTCCTGCTCGATTGCGCGTCGCGCGAGGAAGCCATCGCCATCGCCAAAGAATGTCCGGCCGCCGCGTGGGCCACCGTCGAGGTGCGTTCGCTCGGCCCGTGCTTCATGTGAACTGGCCGATTCGCGCGCGCTGCAGGTCATTTAGGGTTTTTACTTAGCCGACTGGTGTCGATTTCGCCCGGCCTGCTTCGTCGTACAGGTACAAGCTCGTTTTGAGCCGTACCTTTACCGAAGGAGCCCGCCATGCGTTTCATGATCATCGTCCGGTCCACGCCGGAATTCGAGGCCGAGCCCACGCCCGTGCCCGACGAAAAACTCTTCGCCGAAATGGCCGCCTACCACGAGGCGCTGGCCCAGGCCGGTGTGCTGCTCGATGCCGCCGGCCTGCAACCCAGCCGCATGGGCTGGCGCATCCGCTACGACGCCCAGGCGCCCAAAGGCCGCACCGTGACCGACGGCCCCTATGCCGAAAGCAAGGAGCTCATCGCCGGCTACACGCTGATCCAGGTGCGCTCGCGCGAAGAGGCGCTGGAGTGGAGCCGCCGCTTCCCCAATCCCGTGGGCGTTGGCCAGCCGGCCGAGATCGAAGTGCGCCAGCTGTTCGAGATGGACGACTTCCCGCCGAGCAACGGGCTCGCGCGCACATCGACCACATGATCGGCCGCGACTTCGAAGCCGGGCTGGCCAACCTCAAGACCCTGGCCGAACGCGGCTAGACATTCATTTCATTTTTCAACCAGGAGCACACCATGCAACGCCAGATCTTCGTCAACCTGCCCATCAAGAACATGGAGAAGTCCAAGGCCTTCTTCATCGGCCTGGGTTTCAGCTTCAACCCGCAGTTCACCAACGACCAGGGCGCCTGCCTCGTCATCAGCGAAAACATCTACGTGATGCTGCTGGTCGAGCCGTTCTTCCAGACCTTCATCAAGAAGCCGATCTCCGACGCCACCAAGTCCACCGAAGTGCTGGTCTGCCTGTCGTGCGAAAGCCGCGCCGAGGTCGATGCGCTGGTGGCCAAGGCCCGGGCCGGCGGCGCCACCGTGCCCAGCGAGCCACGCGACCACGGCTTCATGTATGGCCACGGCTTCGACGACCTCGATGGCCACATCTGGGAGCTGGCCTACATGGACATGTCGCAAGTGCCGGCCGCGCCATGACGCGGAGGCTTCGCGCTGTGCCGGTCTTGCCGATGGCTGCTCGTTCCCCGTTCATCCTGAGCCTGTCGAAGGGCCTGCTGGCAGAGCCCAGGGACCGCACCCGCGCAGCGTGCAACACCAGGCTCGCATGATGCATTCCGCCACCCACCAGGCGATCAATGCCGTCTGGCGCATCGAGTCCGCGCGCATCGTGGCGGGGGTGGCGCATCTGGTGCGCGACATCGGCCTGGCCGAAGAACTGGCGCAGGACGCGCTAGTGGCCGCGCTCGAACACTGGCCCGCGCGCGGCGTGCCCGACAACGCCGGCGCCTGGCTCATGGCCACCGCGAAGAACCGCGCGCTCGACCACCTGCGCCGGCAAAAAGTGCTGCAAGGCAAGCTCGAACAGATCGGCCAAGATCTGGAAGCCCAGGAGGCGCTCATCGTGCCCGATTTCGTCGATGCCCTCGATGCCGCCCGTGCCGACGATATCGGCGACGACCTGCTGCGGCTGATCTTCACGGCATGTCATCCGGTGCTGACCACCGAGGCCCGTGTGGCGCTCACGCTGAAGCTGCTCGGCGGCCTGACCACACACGAGATCGCCCGCGCGTTCCTGGTGTCCGAGCCCACCATCGCCCAGCGCATCGTGCGTGCCAAGCGCAGCCTGCGCGAGGCCGACGTGCCGTTCGAGCTGCCACGCGGCGCGGCGCTCGGTGAACGGCTGGACTCGGTGCTCGAGGTGGTCTACCTCGTCTTCAACGAAGGCTACACCGCCACCGCCGGAGACGACTGGATGCGCCCCGCGCTCACTGACGAAGCGCTGCGCCTGGGCCGCATGCTGGGCGAGCTGGCGCCCGAGGCCAGCGAAGTGCACGGCCTGGTGGCGCTGATGGAATTGCAGGCCTCGCGCAGCGCCGCCCGGGTCGATGCGGTGGGCCGGCCCGTGCTGCTGCTCGACCAGGACCGCGCCCGCTGGGACCACCTGCTGATCCGCCGCGGCCTGGCCGCACTGGCGCGGGCCGAAGCCCGCGGCGGGCAGGACGGCCGCTATGCATTGCAGGCCGCCATCGCCGCTTGCCACGCACGCGCCCGCACGCCGGCCGAGACTGACTGGCCGCGCATCGTGGCCCTGTATGGCCGGCTTGCCGATGCGGCGCCGTCACCGGTGGTGGAACTCAACCGCGCCGTCGCGGTGGCCATGGCCTACGGACCGGCCGAGGGGCTGGTGATCATCGACCGCTTGCGCCAGGACAAGGCGCTGCAGGCCTACCAATGGCTGCCCAGCGTGCGCGGCGACCTGCTGGCCAAGCTCGGTCGTTTCGACGAAGCCCGCGCCGAATTCGAAGCCGCTGCCGCGCTGGCGCACAACGCACGTGAACGCGAGCTATTGCTCGAGCGCGCACGCCAACCTGGCCCTGGCACCGCGCCATGAATAGCGAGCACGTCACCGTCGAATTCGCCGCCAGCCTGCGCCGGCACATCGACTGCGCGCCGCAACAGGTCGCCCCCGGCGCGCTGCGCAGCGTGCTGGAAGCCGCGTTGACAGCCGCCCCAGCCCTGGCCGCCTATGTCTTCGACGACCAGCGCTGCGTGCGCAAACACGTAGCCGTGTTCGTCAACAACGACATGCTGCGCGACCGCGTGCGGCTGGACCAGAGCCTGGTGCCCGGCGACAAGGTGCTGGTGGTGCAGGCCCTCACCGGTGGATGACATCTCCGCCGCTTTCCTTTTCAACCAGGAGAACGCCATGAACAGCCCTTTGTGACAAGACACACTGCTCGTCGGCACACGCAAGGGCCTGCTGGTGCTGCGCGGTGCCGGCACCTCGTGGCAGATCGACGCCCTGCATTTCACTGCCGAGCCGGTCACGCAGGTGCTGGTCGACGCGCGCGACGGCGCCTGGTATGTGGCGCTGCGCCTGGGCCACTTCGGTGTCAAGCTGCACAAGAGCACCGACCGCGGCACCAGCTGGCGCGAGATTGGGTCACCGGCGTTTCCCACCAAGCCCGACACCGGCCCGCTGGCCGACGACCCGACGCCGTGGAGCGTCGACATGGTGTGGTCGCTGGCCGCGGGCGGCGCGGCCGAGCCTGGCGTGTTGTGGGCCGGCTGCCTGCCGGCGGGGCTGTTCAGATCCGAAGACGGCGGGGCCACCTGGGCGCTGAACACGCCGCTGTGGGAACAACCGGGCCGGCGCCAATGGTTCGGCGGTGGCTACGACCAGGCTGGCATCCACAGCGTGCTGGTCGACCCGCGCGACGCGCGCCACCTCACGCTGGGTGTGTCGTGCGGCGGCGTGTGGCAAACGCGTGACGCGGGCGCCAGCTGGGCGCTCACGGCCACCGGCATGCGGGCCGACTACCTGCCCGCCGACATTGAAGACGACGGCAACACGCAGGACCCGCATTGCATGGTGCAGTGTGCGGCCGAGCCCGATGTGTTGTGGGTGCAGCACCACTGCGGCATCTACCGTTCTACCGATGGCGCCATGACCTGGCAGCCCATCGCCGCGCCGGAGCCGTCCGGCTTCGGCTTCGCCGTGGCCTGCGACCCGCGTGACCCGCAACGCGCCTGGTTCGTGCCCGCCAAGGCCGATGTCTGCCGCATCCCCAGCGATGGCCGCATGGTGGTCACGCGCACCGACGATGGCGGTGCCAGTTTCAGCGTGTTCGGTGATGGCCTGCCGCAGCAGCATGCGTTCCACCTGGTGTATCGGCATGCGTTGGCCGTGGCAAACGATGGGCGCACGCTGGCCATGGCGTCGACCACGGGTGGCTTGTGGGTGAGCGCGGATGCGGGGGAAAGTTGGCAGTGCCTGTCGCGTGATCTGGCGCCAGTGGCGGTGCTGCGGTTTGCGGCGTAGCCGACGCGGCGGGGTGGCGCGCAGGGCCTCGCCCTGACCTTCTCCCGCACGCGATAGAGGGGACAAGAGCATTGAGGGTGGTCAGGTCACCAGCGGCTCTTCAGGCCGGCACAGCAGCCGCACCCGGCCGGTCCCAATGCCGGTGCGCCATGATCGCCTGGATGAAAGCCTGTGCCGTCTCCGGAGCCGCTTCCGCCGAGCCTTCGCCCAGCACCACGCCCGGATGCGCCGCCAGCGCCGCGGCATCGGCCTTGGGCTGAATGCCCAGCGCCTGCAGCAGCCGCACGCCGTCGCCCAGCACACACACCGGCTTGCAATGTTTGTAGGCTTCGAGCACGTAGTGCACGGCGTCGCCCATGCCCGCGAGGGCCGTCACACTGTCGGCGCCGCCGGCCACGATCACCGCGTCGAACATCACCGAGGGCGTGTTGACCAGCGTGCAATCGACCGGCAGTTGCCTGCCCGTGGCAGTGGCCACCTGGCCCAGCTGCGGCGCCACGATCTTGGTGATGGCGCCCGCGTCCTTCAGCGCCTGCAACACGGGGCGCAGGCCAAGCATCTCCACGCCGTCGGCCACCAGCACCGCCACCTTGCGGGTCGGGATGCCCTTGCCCGGCGGGCGTTGC
>JAQGMQ010000175.1 GCA_028292305.1 Rhodoferax sp. | reverse complement strand
AGGCCGATGACCGCGGCCTTGGTGGTGCCGTAGACGCAGCGGTTCGGCAGGCCCTTGAGGCTGCTGCAGACACTGGCCATGTTGATGATGCTGCCCCAGCCCTTGCTGCCCGTCGGGCTGGCGTTGCCCAGCATGCGCGGCAACGCGGCCTGGATTGCCCAGAACTGCGCCCGCACGTTGAGGTTGAAAGCGAAGTCGAGGTCGTCGTCGGTGGCGGCTTCGATGTTGCCGTTGTGCACCACGCCCGCGCAGTTGAACAACACATCGATCTGCGGCATGCCAGCCACCACAGCCTGGATGGCGGCGCGGTCGAGCACGTTGAGCGGCAGCGCCTTGACGTTGGCCACGCCTTCGTAGACGGCCAGCAGCTTCTCGTTCACGTCGGTGGCCCAGACTTGCGCGCCTTCGGCGGCCAGCGCCAGAACGGCCGCGTGGCCGATGCCCTGACCGGCGGCGGTGACCAGCGCGGTTTTACCTTTAAGCCTCATAACATTCCCAGTGGTGTGTTGGTTGGAGATTGGAGATTGCAGCCCGCAGCCGGCACGCCTGGAGTTCAGGGTTTTGCCGGATGTTGCCGTGGTCGGAATGTGGGATTATGAATTGGCCTTACCACTTGGCCAATTAAGGCTTACCCTTAATTTTTTGAGCCTGCCCCTTTTTCCCCACATGCCGCTGCAAACCCTCGAGCCCCAACGCCTTTACCGCCAGATCGCCGACCAGTTGCGGGCGCTGATCGAAGCGGGCGAATTCGCCGTCGGCGCGCGCCTGCCCGCCGAACGCGAACTGGCGGTGCAGCTGGGCGTGAGCCGCCCCTCGGTGCGCGAGGCACTGATCGCGATGGAAGTGGAAGGCTGGGTCGAGGTGCGCACCGGCTCGGGCGTCTACGTGCTCGACCGCACCGGCCTGGGCCGCAACGTGCAGGTGCCGCCGGCCGAATGGGGCCCGCTGGAGCTGATCCGCGCGCGCCGCGTGGTCGAAGGCGAGATCGCCGCGCTGGCCGCGGTGCAGGCCCGACGCAAGGATTTGAACGCCATGGAGCAGGCCATGGTGGCCATGCGCCGCGACACCGCGCTGGGCATTCTGCCGCTCGATGGCGACCGCGCGTTTCACCTGGCCATCGTGCAGGCTTGCGGCAATGGCGTGCTGACCGAGACCGTGCAGACATTCTGGGATTCGCGCCGCGGCCCGCTGTTCACGCGGCTCGGCGGCTACTTTGAAACCGTCGACTCCTGGCGCGCCGCGATCGAGGAACACGAGGCCATCGTGGCCGCCATCCGCGCCCATGACGGCCCGGCCGCGCGTGCCGCCATGCAGGACCACATGGACAAATCGCATACCCGTTTCAGCGCCAGCTGGCGCAGCGCGAAGCCTGGCTGACGTTGCGGGCCTTGGCGCTTCTTTGCCACTTCCTTGCCGCTTTCTACTTCCCCATAAAAGACAACCCACCATGAACACCACCACCGCCACCGCCACCACCACCACCGCCACCCCCACCGCCTCTTTCATCCGGCTGCACCCCAAGGACGACGTGCTGATCTCGCGCCAGCAACTGCTCAGCGGCGCGGTGGTCGAAGGCATCCCCGTGCGCGGCATGATCCCGCCCGGCCACAAGATCGCCACCCGCGCCATCGCCACCGGCGAGCCGGTGCGGCGCTACAACCAGATCATCGGCTTTGCTTCCCGCCCCATCGGCGCCGGCGAACACGTGCACACGCAGAACCTGAACATGGGTCCCGAGAAGGGCGACTTCGCGCGCGACTACGCCTTCGGTGCCGACGTGAAACCCGCGGCCCCGCGGCAGGAAGCCACATTCATGGGCATCAAACGCGCCGACGGCCGCGTGGCCACGCGCAACTACATCGGCATCCTGTCGAGCGTGAACTGCTCGGCCACGGCGGCCCGCGCCATCGCCGAACATTTCTCGCTCAAGTCCAACCCGTCGGCACTGGCTGACTTCCCGAACATCGACGGCGTGGTGGCGCTGACCCACGGCACCGGCTGCGGCATGGACACCGAAGGCCTGGGCATGCAGCTGCTGGAACGCACGCTGGCCGGTTATGCCACGCATGCCAACTTCGGCGGCGTGGTGGTGGTCGGCCTGGGCTGCGAGGCCAACCAGATCAGCGCCTGGCTGGCCCACAGCGCGCTGCGCGAGGGCGACAACTTCCGCGTCTTCAACATCCAGGACACGGGCGGCACACGCAAGACGGTTGAAAAGGGCATCACCCTCATCACCGACATGCTGCCGCGCGTGAACGACGTAAAGCGCGAGCCCTGCAGCGCATCGCACATCACCATCGGCCTGCAATGCGGCGGCTCCGACGGCTATTCGGGCATCAGTGCCAACCCCGCACTGGGCGCCGCCGTCGACCTGCTGGTGGCCCACGGCGGCACGGCCATCCTCAGCGAAACCCCCGAGGTGTACGGCGCCGAACACCTGCTGACACGCCGCGCCGTGCGCCCCGACATCGCCGAGAAGCTGGTGGGCCGCATCAAATGGTGGGAGAACTACACCGAGATCAACGGCGGCGAGATGAACAACAACCCCTCGCCCGGCAACAAGGCCGGCGGGCTGACCACCATCCTCGAGAAATCGCTGGGTGCCGTGGCCAAGGGCGGCACCACCAACCTCGAAGGCGTGTACGAATACGCAGAGCCGGTGACGGCCCACGGCTTCGTCTTCATGGACACGCCCGGCTACGACCCGGTCAGCGCCACGGGCCAGGTGGCCGGCGGCGCCAACGTGATCTGCTTCACCACCGGCCGCGGCAGCGCCTACGGCTGCGCGCCCTCCCCCTCGCTCAAGCTTGCCACCAACTCGGCGCTGTGGCAGCGGCAGGAGGAAGACATGGACATCAACTGTGGCGAGATCATCGACGGCGGCAGCTCGGTGCAGGAGATGGGCCGGCGCATTTTCGAGATGGTGCTGGCCACGGCGTCCGGCGAGCAAAGCAAGAGCGAGCGGCATGGGTATGGGCAGAATGAGTTTGTGCCATGGCAGGTGGGTGCGGTGATGTGAGAGATAGGCCATCTGGCTACTGCGCGCACCGATCTCAGGCCTGCGCTGCTCGCCGGACAAGAGCATGGCTCCGCTGCTCAACCTGACCTCGGCGCGCTCGCTACGCCAGCTGATCTATCTCTTCGATCTGTCTTTTTGCATCATTTGAATCGTCAATAACTTTTTTTAAAAATGTCCAAAACTCTCCAAGCCCAAGACCTCCGAACGCAAGTCGCCACCATCCTCGTCGCCGCCGGCAGCACACAGGCCGAGGCCGACCAGGTCGCCGCCAACCTCGTGCTGGCCAACCTCAGCGGGCACGACTCGCATGGCGTGGGCATGGTGCCGCGGTATGTCGACGCGGTGCTCGAGGGCGGGCTGACGCCGAACGCCGCCGTCAAGGTCAACCTCGACATCGGCAGCATGCTGTCGCTCGACGGCCAGCGCGGCTACGGACAGATCGTTGGTGAACAGGCGATGCAACTCGGCATGGCGCGTGCCAGGCAGCACGGCAGCTGCATCATGACGCTGGGCAACGCCCACCACCTGGGCCGCATCGGCCACTTCGCAGAGATGGCAGTGGCCGAGGGCTTGGTGTCGCTGCATTTCGTCAACGTGTTGTCGCGGCCGGTGGTGGCGCCTTGGGGTGGCGCCGATGGCCGCTTCGGCACCAACCCCTGCTGCA
>JAQGMQ010000134.1 GCA_028292305.1 Rhodoferax sp. | reverse complement strand
TGCCTGGCAGATCGTGTGGGACATCCGCCTGCCGCGCACCGCCGGCGCCTGGGTCACCGGGGCCTTGCTCGGCCTGGCCGGGGCCGTGGCGCAAGGCCTGTTTCGCAACCCGCTGGCCGACCCCTATTTGTTGGGCAGCGGCTCGGGTGCCTCGCTGGGCACGGCGCTGGCCCTGTTGCTGGCGGGCCAGCGCAAGGCCGTGGCCATGGCCGGCAGCTGGTGGCTGCAGCTGGGCATCACCGGCGCGGCCTTCGTGGGCGCGGTGCTGGCGGTGATGCTCACGCTGACGCTGGCCCGCGGCGCGCAGCACACGCTGCGGCTGTTGCTGGGCGGCGTGATCGTCGGCGTGGTGCTCGGCGCGGCCAAGGATTTGATCACCGTGGCCGCACCCAGCATCCTTGAATCGATGCAGGGCTTCACGCTGGGCAGCACCAGTTTCCTCGGCTGGCAGGCCGTGGGGCTGATGGCCGGCACGCTGGTGTTGTGCCTGGCGGCGGCCTGGCTGTTGGCGCCGGTGCTCGACGGGCTCACCCTCGGCGAGTCGACCGCCGCCAGCCTGGGCCTGGCCTTGCCGGGCCTGCGCGCGGCGCTGGTGGCGGTGCTGGCGCTGGCCACGGCCACGGCGGTGGCGCATGCGGGGCTGATCGCCTTCGTCGGCCTGGCGGCGCCGCACCTGGTGCGGCCGCTGGTGCGTTCCACCCACGGCGCGTTGCTGTTGTTGTCGGCGGCCATGGGCGGTGCGCTCCTGATGGTGGCCGACTTGCTGGCGCGCTGGCTGCTGGCGCCGCAGGAGCTGCCGGTGGGCGTGTTGACGGCGTTGATCGGTGGCGGTTATCTGCTGTGGCTGATGCACCGGCGCGGCCTCATGGGTGCGGGCAACGGGGGCGCGCGATGACGGCACTGCAGACCACACAACTGCGCGCCAGCCTGGGCCGCACACCGGTGCTACATGGCATCGACCTGGTGCTGCCGCGCGGCCGCTGGACCAGCATCGTCGGTCCGAACGGCGCGGGCAAGTCGACCCTGCTCAAGGCGCTGGCGGGGCTGCTGCCGCACACCGGCGGCATCGCGCTGTTCGGCCGGCCACTGGCGCAGATGCCGGCCCGCGAACGCGCGCGGCAGCTGGCCTGGCTGGGCCAGAACGAAGGCTCACCCGAAGACCTGACGGTGTTCGACGTGGCCATGCTCGGCCGCCTGCCGCACCAGCCCTGGCTGGCCGCGCCCAGTGCCGCCGACCACGCCGCCGTGGCGCAGGCCCTGCGCGACACGCAGGCCTGGGAATGGCGCGAGCGCACACTGGGCCAGCTCTCGGGCGGCGAACGCCAGCGCGTGCTGCTGGCGCGTGTGCTGGCGGTGCAGGCCCAGGTGCTGCTGATGGACGAACCGCTGGCCAATCTCGACCCGCCGCACCAGGCCGACTGGATGGAGCTGGTCTACCGGCTGGTCGCCGCCGGCACCACGGTGGTCAGCGTGCTGCATGAAATCTCGGTGGCGCTGCATGCCGACGACCTGGTGGTGATGGCCGCGGGCCGCGTCACGCACCAGGGCGCGTGTGACGCGCCCACCACCCACCGCGCCCTGGAGGCCGTGTTCGACGACCGCATCCGCGTGCAGCGCATCCATGACCAATGGGTGGCCTTGCCCAACCTGATTCTTTCACCGAGCTGAACCCATGCAAATCGAAACCCCACCCAGCACCAAGCCCTATGAAAAACCCGAGGGCGAACGCCGTGGCCTGGTGCTGGTGAACACCGGCGATGGCAAGGGCAAGAGCACCTCGGCGTTCGGCCTGGCGCTGCGCGCGCACGGGCGGGGCAAGGCCGTCAAGGTCTACCAGTTCATGAAGGTGCCCACGGCGCGCTTCGGCGAACACCGCATGTTCGAGCAGTTGGGCATGCCGATCGAAGGCCTGGGCGACGGCTTCAGCTGGAAGAGCCAGGACCTGGAACAGTCGGGTGCGCTGGCCCGCGAAGGCTGGCAGAAGGCGAGGGCGGCGATCCTCTCGGGCGACTACTTCCTGGTGGTGCTCGACGAGATCACCTACCCGCTGGTCTACGGCTGGCTGCCGCTCGACGAAGTGCTGCAGACCCTGCGCGACCGGCCGAAGAACGTGCACGTCATGCTTACCGGCCGCCGCTGCCCGCAGGAGATCATCGACGTCGCCGACACGGTGACCGAGATGACGAAGATCAAACACGCGTTCAACGCCGGCATACCGGCCCAACGCGGCATCGAAGACTGAGGTGCCGGGCTTGTTGCTCCCACTGGTTGCGGGAGCCGGCTGGGGCACGGCCACGGCCAGCTGGACGGCCATCGCGGCATTGTTGATCGCCATGGCCATCGACCTGGTCTTTGGCGAGCCTGCGGCCCGCTGGCACCCGGTGGTGTGGGTCGGCCGCGGGCTCGGCTGGGCCGGCCAGCGCATCGCGCCGGATGCCGATGCCGGTACCGCGCCTGAAGGCCGCGACCTGCCACGTTTCGCGGCGGGGGCCGCTTATTGGTGCGTGGGCGCCGTTGCGGTGCTCGGGGTCGCCGGGCTATGGCAATACGCCGCAGCGCAACTGCCACCGGTGTTCGCCGCCTGCCTGCTGGGCCTGGCCTTGAAGCCGATGCTCGCCTGGCGCATGTTGCGTGACGAGGTGCTGGCCGTGGAGGCCGCGCTCGGCACCTCGCTGGCCGCGGGCCGCAGCCAGCTTGGCCGCCTGGTCAGCCGTGACGTGGCGCAGCTCGACGCCGCTGCGGTGCGCGAATCGGCGATCGAGTCGCTGGCCGAAAACCTCAACGATTCGGTCGTTGCGCCGATCTTCTGGTTCGTGCTGCTGGGCCTGCCCGGCGCCGCGCTGTACCGCTTCGCCAACACCGCCGACGCCATGTGGGGCTACCGCGGCGTGCGCCAGGGCCGGGTCTGGGAATGGGCCGGCAAATGGGCGGCGCATGCCGACGATGTGTTGTCGTGGCTGCCGGCGCGCATCACCGGCGTGTTGATCGGGCTGGCCGCCGGCCGCGGCATGCGCTGGGCCGCGTTGCGCGCCGAGGCTGGCCGCACGCCATCACCCAACAGCGGCTGGCCCATGGCGGCCATGGCGCTGGCTTTGGGCATCCGCTTGTCCAAGAAAGACGTCTATACCTTGAACGGAACTGGCCGGGCGCCGGTGCAGGCCGACGTGCAACGTGCCGCGGGCCTGTGCCGGCAGGCTTTGCTGGCGCACCTCTTGCTTGCCATCTCGACAATGGTTCTGACGATTTTGATGGAGACGTGACCGTATGACTGGCACCGCGGCAGGCGACACCGATCGCCGCCAATTCAACCGAGAAAGAGGCCGTTCCCACGGCGGGCCCGACGCACTGGGCGCCGCGGCTTTCGACTTCTCGACCAACAGCAACGCCTGCGGTCCCTGCCCCGAGGCGGCGGCGGCCGTGCGCGCCGCCGACGCCACGCATTACCCCGACCCGGCCTACAGCGACCTGCGTGAACGGCTGGCGTCTTGGCACCGCGTGCCGGCCCGACGCATCCTGCTGGCCGCGAGCGCCAGCGAATTCATCTACCGCCTCACGGCCTGGGTGGTGCAGCAGGGCGGTCGGCGCGTGTGGCTGCCCAGCCATGGCTACGGCGACTACACCGAAGCCGCGCGCGCCTGGCAGCTGCAGCGCGTGGCGCAACCGGGCCAGGCGCAGCTGCTCTGGGCCTGCGATCCGTCGAGCCCGCTCGGGCAGGACGACCCCGACCTCGATGCGCTCGGCCTGGGCCAGTCGATCTGCGTGCTCGACCGCGCCTACGAGCCGCTGCGCCTCAGCGGCTCGCTCACGCTGCCGCTCGAAAGACTCAACCGCGTCTGGCAACTCTGGTCGCCCAACAAGGCGCTGGGCCTGACGGGCGTGCGCGGTGCCTACGTGGTCGCGCCCGCCGATGCCGACGACGCCGTGCAGGCGCTCGAACAACTGTGCCCGTCATGGCCCGTCGGCGCGCATGCGGCAGCGCTGCTGCAGGCCTGGGTCACGCCCGGCGTGCAGGCCTGGTTGGCCGACAGCCTGGTCACGCTGCGCGAGTGGAAGACCCGCCAGCTGGCCATGTGTGAATCGCTGGGCTGGGCCTGCCGCGCCAGCCATGCGAACTTCCATCTGGCGCGGCCAGCGCTGCCGCAATCGTCCGGCCCGCTGCTGGCCTACCTGCGCGAACAGGGCATCAAGCTGCGCGATGCCACGTCGTTCGGCCTGCCGGGCCAGATGCGGCTCGGCGTGTTGCCACCGCCGAGCCAGGACGCGTTGGTTACGGCGGTCAGGCAGTGGCAGTCTTCGGGACTGGCGGGCTCGTCCATGGCGGCGTTGTAAGCACGCTGTTTCAAAGTAGCTCGCGGCAGGGCCGGCTCGACCGTCCCGCCCGGGGTTCAACACTGCTAATATTTTCCGGGTGGGCCTGGCCGTGCCGCGCGTGGACGCGGCGTGTGGGGTC
>JAQGMQ010000122.1 GCA_028292305.1 Rhodoferax sp. | reverse complement strand
TGGCATACAGCACGCCGAGGTTGGACCAGATGCCAGGGCGCTCCGGATCAAGCCGCATCGCGTGCGCATAGGCGGCCTCGGCTTCATCGAAGCGTTTGTGCCGACCCAGCAGTCCACCCAGGTTGAGGTAGGTGGCCGCCACGAAGGGCTGCAGCGCGAGCGCCTGGCGGTAGCAGCGCTCGGCTTCGTCGTCTTGCCGTCTCTCGTCGAGCAGCAGGCCCAGATTGGCCCAGGCTTCTCCAAGCTCAGCGTCGAGTTTGATGGCGGCGCGGAAGGCTTGCTCGGCTTCCGCCGTCGCCTCGCTCTCCATGTGACGAACGCCTTCGAAGAACAGGCTTTCAGCGACGCGGCGCAGCGCGGGTGGCGGTGCGGGCGCGGGTGAGTCGCTGGGCAACGGTGAGGGCTCGTCCATGCACCCGAGCTTACGCGCTCGGCAGGAGCGCGTCCTACACGGCTATGCGCCGTGGGCGGAGGCGGGCTCTGCACGCTATCCCGCGCTGGCGCGCCAGCCGCGTGCCTAGACTTGTGTCCAAGATAGCCAAGGAGTTCACCATGCCATCAACACCAGATTCTTCATCGACCAGCATCCGCAAGGGCCTCATGTACTGGGGATTGGCGGCTACGCTCGCCTGTGCGGCGGCAGTGGCTCAGACGCCAAGCGGAACCGGCATCGACGCTTCCGGCAATACCCAGGCAGAGCGGGCAGCCTGCATCAGCGGGCGGACTCAGCAAGACCAGGCCACCTGCCTGGAAGAGGCGCGCAATGCCGCTGCCGACAAGAAGAAGGGGGAGCTGACGACCCAAGGCCCGGTTGCCGTGAATGCGCTGTCGCGCTGCGAGCCGCTGGCTGGCCAGGACCGCGCGGCCTGTGAAGCCCGCATCCTCGGCTACGGAAGCACCAGCGGCAGCGTGGCGGGGGGTGGCGTGCTGCGCGAGGTGGAGACCGTGGTGGGGCCGAAATCCGGCGAGACGGTGACCATCGAGCCGAAGACGGCCGCTCCCGTCATTCTCGTGCCGACCAAGTAATTTGGCCGGCCCGCGTGCCGACCCATAAAAAATGGCCCATGTCTGCAAAAGACATGGGCCATTTTAATGACCGCGCCCGACCTTGCCGCCGGGGGTGATGCCGCTTACTTGGCGGCGATCACGCGCGCCATTTCCAGCGTCTTGTTCGAATAGCCCCACTCGTTGTCATACCAGCTCACGAGCTTGACGAAGGTGCTGTCCAGCGCAATGCCGGCTTCAGCGTCGAAGATGGACGTGCGTGCGTCGCCGCGGAAGTCGGTCGACACGACCTTGTCTTCGGTGTAGCCCAGGATGCCCTTCAATGCGCCTTCGCTCTGCGCCTTGAACTCGGCACAGATTTCAGCGTAGGTGGCTTCCTTGTTCAGCTCGACGGTCAGGTCAACCACCGACACGTCGGAGGTCGGTACGCGGAAGCTCATGCCGGTTAGCTTCTTGTTGAGCTCGGGGATCACCACGCCCACGGCCTTGGCGGCGCCAGTGCTCGAAGGAATGATGTTTTCCAGGATGCCCCGGCCGCCGCGCCAGTCCTTGTTGCTCGGGCCGTCCACCGACTTCTGCGTGGCGGTGGTGGCGTGCACGGTGGTCATCAGGCCGCGCTTGATGCCCCACTTGTCGTTCAGCACCTTGGCCAGCGGAGCCAGGCAGTTGGTGGTGCACGATGCGTTGGAGATGATGGCCTGGCCGGCGTATGTCTTGTCGTTCACGCCGTAGACGAACATCGGCGTGTCGTCCTTGCTGGGCGCTGACATGACGACCTTCTTGGCGCCCGCGTCGATGTGCTTCTGCGCGGTTTCCTTGGTGAGAAACAGGCCGGTCGATTCGACCACCACTTCAGCGCCGACATCGGCCCACTTCAGGTTGGCCGGGTCGCGTTCCTGCGTCAGGCGGATGCGTTTGCCGTTAACGATGAGCGTGTTGCCGTCGACCGCGATCTCGCCGTCAAAGCGTCCATGCACCGAGTCGTACTGCAGCATGTAGGCCAGGTAGTCGGGCTCGAGCAGGTCGTTGATACCGACGATTTCGATGTCCTTGAAGTTCTTCACGGCCGCACGAAACACCATGCGCCCAATGCGGCCGAAGCCGTTGATGCCAATCTTGATGGACATACTTCTACCCTTCCTTGTGAGATGAAAAAATGAAAAAAGAAACCGAGGAGTTTCGGGGTTGAGGGCAATCGATCGGCCGCGACGGCACAAACTGCAAACCTACTGTACGCCCGGTCTCTCCTTCCGGCGGCCGCCCGCGATAAAGGAAGACATCCTCATGGACCTCGCCCGTGTAATGCGTACGCGCCAGATACATGCGCACTGACTTTAAACGCGCTTCTGCCAAATCCCTGGGCCGCATCTCATCGGGCTTGGCCATCGCCGTCAGAACAACTGCGCCCCCGCCGGAGAAATTCTGTCGAACCTGAATGAAAAAATCTGCAAGCCGGCGTACCTCATCTGCCTTCAGGGCGCTGGAACCCTGCGAGAACTCAACGTCCGCCGCAAACACGAATGAGCAGGCAGAGACGCCAACATGGTAAGTGCTGGCCATCAGCATGGCGATGACTGCCCAATACTTCATTCAGAGTCCATGCTTGCGCGAGAAATCTTGACCGCTAATACGGGCTATCGGCGCTGCAGAACGGCGCCAACGGTGGCGGCCACGTTTTCAGGCGTGAAGCCAAAATGTTCGAACAGCACCGGCGCCGGGGCCGATTCGCCGTAAGTGTCGATACCGACCACGGCCGCGCAGCCGTATTTCCACCAGCCGCCGGTGCAGCCCATTTCAACGGCGATGCGTGGCACGCCGGCCGGCAGCACGGTGGTCTTGTAATCGGCCGACTGGCGGTCGAAGGTGGTGGTGCTGGGCATCGAGACCACGCGCACGGCGATCTTGCGTTCGGCCAGCAGTGCCTGGGCCTTGATGGCCAGTTGCACTTCGGAGCCGGTGGCGATGATCACCGCCTGGACCTTCTTCTTCTTCAAGCCGACGTTGGACGGCTCGGACAATACATACGCGCCCTTGTTGATCGCGTCCAGACCCGAAGCATCGGGTGCGGCGGCGGAATCGGCCTTGGGGATGTAGGTGATGTTCTGGCGGCTCAGCAGCAGGGCCGTGGGGCGGTCCTTGTTCTGCAGCGCAACAGTCCAGGCCACGGCGGTTTCAGCCGTGTCGCCCGGACGCCAGACGTCGAGGTTCGGGATCAGGCGCAGGCTGGCCGCATGTTCGATCGACTGGTGGGTCGGGCCGTCTTCGCCCAGCCCGATCGAATCGTGGGTGAACACATGCACCACGCGCAGCTTCATCAGCGCGGCCATGCGGATGGCGTTGCGGCTATAGTCGCTGAACGTGAGGAAAGTGCCGCCGTAGGGGATGTAGCCGCCATGCAGCGCGATGCCGTTCATGATGGCGGCCATGCCGAATTCGCGCACGCCGTAGTTGATGTGGCGGCCGATGATCACCGGCGGCTGGCTGTCGGCGGCGCTGCTGCCGGCCTTGGCCTTGGACTCGTCTTCAGCGCCTTGCTTGGCATGCTCGACGGGCGTACCCAGCACCACGTCGCCATTGGCTTCGAAGCGCAACGCGGGCGTGCTCTTGGTGTTGGTGAGGTTGGAGCCGGTCAGGTCGGCGCTGCCGCCAAGCATTTCGGGCAGGGCGGCGGTGAAGGATTCGAGCGCGAGCTGCGAAGCCTTGCGCGAGGCCACGGTCTCGGCCTTGGCGTGGGCACCCAGCACGGTGTCGACGGCGGTCTGCACGAAGTTGCGTGGCAGGTCGCCCTTCATGCGGCGCACCAGTTCCTTGGCCAGCTCGGGGTGCGCAGCCTTGTAGGCGGCGAAGCGCACGTCCCAGGCGGTTTCCGCGGCCAGGCCGTTGGCGCGTGCGTCCCATTCGTCGGCCACTTCCTTCGGAATGACAAACGGCGCATAAGGCCAGTTCAGCGCTTCACGCGTGAGCTTGATTTCTTCGGCGCCGAGCGCTTCGCCATGGGCCTTGGCGGTACCGCCGCGGTTGGGCGAGCCCTTGCCGATGGTGGTCTTGCAGACGATCAGCGTAGGCTTGTCGACCGACTTCTTGGCTTCGGAGATGGCTTCGGAGACGACGTCTGCGTCATTGCCTTCGATGGGGCCGATGACGTTCCAGCCGTAGGCACGGAAGCGCTCCGGCGTGTTGTCCACGAACCAGGGCGTGACCTTGCCGTCGATGGAGATGCCGTTGTCGTCGTACAGCGCGATCAGCTTGTTCAGCTTCCAGGCGCCAGCCAGGGCCGAGGCTTCGTGGCTGATGCCTTCCATCAGGCAGCCGTCGCCCAGGAACGCGTACGTGTGGTGGTCGATGATGTTGTGCGTGACTTCGCCGCCAGGGGCCGCGTCGACGCGGTTGAATTCCTTGGCCAGCAGCTTCTCGGCGAGTGCGAAACCCACGGCATTGGTGATGCCCTGGCCCAGCGGGCCGGTGGTGGTTTCGACGCCGGGGGTCAGGCCGTGCTCAGGGTGGCCGGGCGTCTTGCTGCCCATCTGGCGGAAGTTCCTGATCTCGCTCATCGGCAGCTTGTAGCCGGTGAGGTGCAGCACCGCGTACAGCAGCATCGACGCGTGGCCGTTGGACAGCACGAAGCGGTCGCGGTCGATCCACTGCGGGTTGCGCGGGCTGTGCTTGAGGTGACGGCCCCAGAGCGCCACCGCCATGTCGGCCATGCCCATCGGGGCGCCGGGGTGACCGGAATTGGCTTGTTGTACCGCGTCCATTGCGAGTGCGCGGATCGCATTCGCCATCATTTGATTGTTCGCCATCAGGGCAGCTCCGGGGAAGGTTCCGAGGGTTCGGGGGAAACCTGGCATTTTACCGAGCCGGGCGCCGCGGGCTGATACGCTACGCTCCAACACCATGCAAGGCTTGCACCTTACCGCCGATCTGTACCGCTGCCGTTGCGCGCCCGAGTGGCTTACCGACGCCGCGGGGCTCGGGTCCCGCTGCCGAGAAGCGGTTGCCGCCGCGGGGCTGCAGCCGGTGGGCGAGTTGTTCCACGCCTTCAACCCAATGGGCGACGCGCCGGCCGGCGTCACGGCCACCATCCTGCTGGCCGAATCACACTTGTGCGTGCACACCTGGCCCGAGCTGGGCGCCGTGACGCTGGATGTCTATGTGTGCAACTTTGGCGGCGACCACTCAACCAAGGCGCGAACGCTGATGCAGGCGCTACTGGCGCTGTTCGATCCCGAAGAAGCCCGGCAGCACAGCCTGGCGCGCGGTACGCCCGTCGCCACCGACACCACGAACCCATGACCCTTTCCGCCCTGATCCTGGCCGCCGGCCGCGGTGAACGCATGCGGCCGCTGACCGACCGCACACCCAAACCGCTGCTGCCCGTGCAGGGCAAGCCGCTGATCGAATGGCACCTCGAAGCCCTGGCGCGCGACGGTGTGCGGCACGTCGTCATCAACACGGCGTGGCTCGAAGAGCAGATCCCCGCAGCGCTGGGCGACGGCACGCGCTGGGGACTGCGCATCGACTATTCGATGGAAGGCCGCGACCACGGCGGCGCGCTCGAGACGGCGGGAGGCATCGCTAAGGCGCTTCCTCTGTTGGGCGATACCTTCTGGGTGCTGGCAGGCGACGTGTTCGTGCCGCGCTTTGTGTTCGACCCCGCCGCCGGCCTTGCCCAGAAAAGCACGCTGGCGCATCTGCTGCTCGTACCCAATCCACCGCACAACCTCAAGGGCGATTTTGGCTTGGCCCCCGATGCAATCGTGCTGAACCAGGCCGCGCAGCAATACACCTATTCGACGATCGGCCTCTACCGCCGCGCCCTGTTCGAGGCGCCCTGGTGCGACATTCCCGCAGGCAATCCAGAAGGCATTGCCGCACCGCTTGCGCCGCTGCTGCGCAAGGCGATGAGTGCAGGCCGGATCAGCGGAGAAATCTACGCCGGCAGTTGGACCGATGTGGGCACGCCAGAACGGTTGACGGCTCTGAATCAACACCGGAGCGAACAGGAATGACCTTGAAAATCGAAACGCGTGCTTTCGATTTTCAAGGTATCCTGCGGTCACCATGATCGACCGCAGCGATCTTTTTTCGGCACTTAGCCACCGGCTGACCGAGTCCCGAGCCCTGGCCTTGCTGGGCGCGCGCCAGGTGGGCAAGACCACTCTTGCCCGCCGCTACGCCGACCTGCACAACTGCGCCTATTTCGACCTCGAAGACCCGCAGTCGCTCGAGGCGCTGGCCCAGCCCATGGCCGCCCTCGACGCGTTGCTGGCCCAGGGCCGCACGGTTGTCATCGACGAGGTACAACGCCGTGCCGACCTGTTTCCACTGTTGCGCACCCTGATCGATCGCCATGCGCGGCCTGCGCAGTTCCTGCTGCTGGGCAGTGCGTCGCCGTTGTTGCTGCAGCAATCGGGCGAATCGCTGGCGGGGCGCCTGAGCCTTTTGTACACCGGCGGTGTGGCGCTGGACGAAGCGCCTGGCATGCCTTGGCAGCAACTCTGGCTGCGCGGCGGTTATCCGCGCGCGCTGTTGGCCGGCAACCAGCGCGCGGCCATGCGCTGGTTGCGCGACTACCTGGCCCTGGTGATCGAGCGTGACTTGCCGCAGATCGGCCTGAACGTGGCGGCACCGGTGATGCAGCGTTTCTGGCGCATCCTGGCCCATTACCACGGCCAGACCTGGAACGCCGCGGAGCCTGCGCGCACCCTCGGGCTGAGTGAGCCGACTGTTCGCAAGTACCTTGATTTCGTCACCGGCCTGCAGCTGGTCCGCCAGTTGCCGCCGTGGCATGAGAACCTGGGCAAGCGCCAGGTCAAGGCGCCGAAAATCTACATTCGCGACAGCGGCCTGCTGCATTATTTGTGGGGCATCGACGACGACAAGGCCCTGTGGCTGAACCCTAAAAGCGGTGCGAGTTGGGAAGGTTTTGCGTTGGAGCAGGTGTTGCATGTGGCCCAACCCGACGAAGCCTATTTTTGGGGCACACACGCCGGCGCCGAGCTTGATTTGCTGATGTTCAAGCACGGCCGAAGAGTGGGCGTCGAATTCAAGCGGGTGGATGCGCCCAAAATGACGCCGTCGATACAGATCGCCTTGCACGACCTGAAGCTGGATGCACTGTATGTGGTTTACGCGGGCACGCGCCGCTACACCATCGCATCGGCCTCGGGAAGCGCCGGACGCGCGGCGGTGGAAGCGGTCCCATTGGCCGACCTGGCGACAATGAAAGCCGATTGGATGTAAGGTAGAGAGACGCCGCACCGCAAGCGTAAATAGTCTCGAACACCTTGAAAATCGAAAGTGCTGCTTTCGATTTTCAAGGTCATTTTGTTTGGAATATTGGGATCGATCATCGGGTTGAAGAATTGAAAGGAAAGACATGACTACGTCCACAACGGCCATTTACGCCGCCCGCCGCGCACAACTTGCCCGCCAGCTCGGCCCAGGCGGCATTGCCATCGTGCCCACCGCGCCCGAGCAGCAGCGCAACCGCGACAGCGACTTCCTGTTCCGCGCCGACAGCTACTTCTACTACCTCACCGGCTTCACCGAGCCCAACGCCTGGCTGGTGCTCACCGGCGAAGGCGAGGCCACGCTGTTTTGTGCGCCCAAGGACCTGGAACGCGAGATCTGGGACGGCTTCCGGCTCGGCCCCCAGGCCGCGCCCGAAGCACTTGGCGTGCAAGCCGCCTTCTCCATCAATGATCTCAACACACGGCTGCCGCGGCTGCTGGAGAACCGCACCACCGTCTGGTACCCGTTCGCCACGCACAAGGGCCTCGAGGGTCGCATCGATGGCTGGCTGGGCAGTGTGCGGGCGCGCGTGCGTTACGGCGCGCTGTGCCCCGAGACCCAGCGCGACCTGTGCGTGCCGCTCGACGAGATGCGGCTGATCAAGGACCCGCACGAGCAAGACGTGATGCGCCGCGCCTCCACCATCAGCGCAGGGGCCCACGTGCGCGCCATGCAGCTGTCGGCCAGCATGCTGCGCGCCGGCCAGGAGGTGCGTGAATACCACCTCGACGCCGAGTTGCTGCACGAGTTTCGCCGCCACGGCTCGCAGTACCCGGCCTACGGCTCCATCGTTGCCGCCGGCGCCAACGCCTGCGTGCTGCACTACCGCGCCGACGCCGCACCCGTGCGCGACGGCGAGCTGGTGCTGATCGACGCCGGCTGCGAACTCGACGGCTATGCCAGCGACATCACCCGCACCTTCCCGGCCAATGGCAAATTCAGCGGGCCGCAGCGCGCGCTGTACGACCTGGTGCTGGCCAGCCAGCAGGCCGCAGTCGATGCAACCAAGGCCGGCGCGCGCTTCACCGATCCGCACGACGCCACGGTGAAGGTGCTGGCCCAGGGCAGGCTGGATGTCGGCCTGCTGGACAAGGACCAGGTCGGCACGGTGGATGACGTGATCG
>JAQGMQ010000097.1 GCA_028292305.1 Rhodoferax sp. | reverse complement strand
CTCCGTGCAGCCAGTGGGTCCAGCGCGCGGTGTCGGCGGTGTCGGCCGTGTCGGCAGGTTGGTCAACCACCAGCAGCACACGGCAGGCACCGACGCTGGCCGCCGCCTCGCGCACGAAACGCGCCGTGCCGCGGTCGGGCGACGACGCGGCGTGGCAGGCCAGCAGCAACCGCGCGGGCCTGGCCGTGCGCAGTGCCTCCAGCACTTCGACACGTTCGCTGCTGGTGCCGGCGATGCGGCGCGACCAGGCTTCGGCAGGCAAGGCGAACGGCGGCCACGCGGCCTCGGGCGGCAACTCGAAGCCGAGCAGCGCGGCACCCTGCCCGGCCGGCATCGGCTGCGCGTGATCGGCCGCCGGGGCTTGCCAGGGTGCCTCGGCGTCCACCACGGCGGCTGGCTGCAGCGCCTCGCGCCGGGCCAGCAACACACGGTAATAAGGGTCGCTGGTCTCCAGCCGAAGACTACGCGCCCGGCGGCGCCACCACCAGGCGCAAACCGCGGCCAGCACGGCACGCGGCAGCAGGCCGTACACCGCCACGCAGCCGATCAGCCACCAGGCCCAGGCGCGCTGGTCGGCCGCCGCGGCGCCGGGCGCCAGCAGCGTGGCCGTGTCCGGCACGGCAAAGCCCAGGTGCCCCGGCAGCCAGCCCGTGGCCTGCACGAAGCCCACGAAAAAATCAGGGCCGAGGATGGTGGTCTCCCACGTCAACCGGTAGGCCTGGAACGAAAACGCGAAGCCCAGCACCGCCAGCACCACCCCGAACGACAGGGCCCACACCGTGTGGCTGACCCAGCCGAACAAACACGGCGCCAGGCGCTCGCGGCGCAACAACCCGAGGCTCGCACTCAGCAGGCTGGCTGCTTGCGGATTGCTGTTTCTGGAGAACCGCGCCACAGTTTCGAGCCACAGCCGCC
Source organism: Rhodoferax sp. (assembly GCA_028292305.1). GTDB lineage: Bacteria > Pseudomonadota > Gammaproteobacteria > Burkholderiales > Burkholderiaceae_C > Rhodoferax_B. The sequence continues at coordinate 2,819 of JAQGMQ010000097.1, read as the reverse complement.
CGAGCGCCCCGCCGCTCGCCGGCCAGGGCGCCACCAGGCCGATGAGCCACACAGCCAGCGTGAGCCCGTGCAGGCCGAGCAGCGTGAAGAACGCCGCCACCGCGTTCACCGTACGCCCGCTGTGCACCACCGTGCCGGCCGCACCCAGCGCGGCCAGCACGACCAGGCCCACCAGCAGCGCCAAGGCCAACCCGCCGGCGCCACGCCAGCGCTGCAACTGCGCATCCAGCCCCAGCCGCCGGCCCAGGCCCCAGCCACGCGCCAGCAGCCAGGCTTCGCCGCTATTTGCGCCGCGGTCAGCGTCGGCGGCAGCTTCGTCGGCAGCCATCGTGCGCAACAGCTGCGCGTCGTCGAGCGGGCCTTCGGCCTCGACGCGCCGCACCGCCTCGGCCATCAGCACGCGGGCCGCGTGGGAAACCTCGGAGCCTTCTGCGATCAATGCGGGACTTTCATGCGTCGGTGGTGGAAAAAACGGGTAATACGGCAGCCGGTGGACCCACTCGGCAATGGATGGCATCATCGGCCCGAATCCTGCGGCAGGTGGATTATCGCCACGGCGATTGCTGCGCCGGTGCCAGGAGGCCCGTCTTGCAAACCGCCACGCAGATGGCCGCCGAGATCGCCACAAGGATCGCCACAGAGAGCGCCACAGAGAGCGCCACCGATATCACCGCGCACATCGGCCGCTGTTCCGGCCACGCGGCCAAGCTTCGCCCGACTGTCCGCCCACTGGAGCCGTACCGATGTCCACGCCCGCACCCGACCCCGCCGCCGACGCACCGCCGCCGCACATCCCCGCGGCCCTGCCCGACAACGAGGCCCAACGCCTGGCCGTGCTGAAGCGCTACGACGTGCTGGACACCGAGGAGGAACAGGAATACGACGACCTGACCACCATGGCCGCCGCCATCTGCGACGTGCCGATCTCGGTCATCTCGCTGATCGACGAAAACCGCCAGTGGTTCAAGTCGCACCACGGCATCGACGCCACCGAGACTCCGCGCGCCGACGCGTTTTGCGCCCACGCCATCCTGCGCCCCGACGAAATCATGGAAGTGCCCGACTCGGCGCTGGACCGGCGTTTTGCCGGCAACCCGCTGGTCACCGGCGGGCCGAAGATCCGCTTCTACGCCGGCGCCCCGCTGCTCAGCGCCGAGGGCGCGGCCATCGGCACCATCTGCGTGATCGACCAGAAGCCGCGCGAACTCACGCCGGTGCAACGCAAGGGCCTGTCGGCGTTGTCGCGCCGCGTGGTGGCGCAGTTCGAAATGCGCCAACTGCTGGCCCAGCTCGAACTGCAAAGCATGAGCGACGGCCTGACCGGCATCTGGAACCGCCGCGCCTTCGACCGCCGCCTGCGCGAAGAATGGGCGCGCCACGCACGGCAAGGCCAGTCGCTCGGGCTACTGATGCTCGACGTGGACAAGTTCAAGTCATTCAACGATGACTTCGGCCATCCACAGGGCGACCAGGCGCTGATCCAGGTGGCCCGCGCCGTGGAAGCCACGCTGCGCGACAGCGACTTCTTCGCACGCTACGGCGGTGAGGAATTCGCCGTGCTGCTGCCGCACATGGAAGCCGAAGGCAGCCTGCTGGCCGCCGAACGCATCCGCAAAGCCGTGGCGCAAGCCGACTGGCCGGTGCGCGCCGTCACCCTGAGCGTGGGCGTGGCCGCGATGGCGCCGCAGGCGGACGTGAATCGCAACATCCTGGTGGCAAAGGCCGACCGGGCGCTGTACCAGGCCAAGGCCGGGGGAAGGAACCGGAGCCAGCGGTTCGCGGACTGTCCGGCGGCGGCGGGGTGACGGCATGGTGGCCATCTTGCCCAAGCTCTTAAACTGACACCCATGTACCTGGATTACAAACCCGACGACCTCGACGTCAAGATTTGCGAGTTGCTGGTCGCCACCAGCGACGCCGCCGACCCCGAACTTCCCGCGGCCGTGCGGGATGTGTTGAAACTGCTCCGCACGCGCCTGGGCATGGACATCGCCTTCGTGTCCCAAATCGCCGACGGCCGCCGCACCTTCAAGGCCGTCGACTGCGCGCCGGGCTTCGCGATCATTCAGGAAGGCATGTCCGACCCGGTCGAAGAAAGCTGGTGCCAGCGCGTGGTCGAAGGCCGGTTGCCGGAGCGGATGGAAGATGCTGCGCCCTTTGTCGCGGCGGGACAGGCGCCCGACCCCGGGTTCCCGATCGGCACCCACCTGAGCACGCCTGTGTGCCTGGCGGGCGGGGCCGTCTACGGCACCCTGTGCTGCTTCAGCCGCGGTGTCCAGGTGGAGGCGGACATCGAACGCCTGCGGTACACGGCGGGCCTGCTGGCGGCCAGGTTGAAGCCTGGAGCGGTGCGAACCTAGAGGCAGAATTCGCAGGCTCCGCGCGACCCATTGACGGCTCTCGATCGGAACCGCCATGGCGCAGGAATGGCGCGCCATCCTCCATCGGTAGGACGACCGAACAGACTTCCTGTACCGAAATCTCCAGAATGATTTTCTGACCTTTCGCGACGGGGCCCATCATGAAAAGTTTCCCAACGGCATGGCCCTCTACCGGCCGCTACGCGTTCGTCGGGCTCAGCCTGTCGGTCGCGCTGGTGCACTCCGTGCTCGCACTCGACGTCGCGGCAACCACGGCGCCACAGCCCATTGCCGATCAGCAACTGACCATCGGCGCGCGCACCCTGACCCTGCCCGCGGGCAACTGGACCTTGATGTCCAAGACCGAGGGAACGGTGCGCTTGAGCAATCAAGTCGGACCGAAGTCCTTCAATGCCTTTGCGATCAATCTGCAGGGCAAGACCATGCTGTCCAGCGTGG
>JAQGMQ010000031.1 GCA_028292305.1 Rhodoferax sp. | reverse complement strand
GCGCCGTACCGCCATCCCAACCTTCCCCCGGCGGGGGAAGGGGCGGAACAACCGGCAGGCACAGGCCAGAACCTACTTAGACTTGCCCGGGTCCTTCACGTCCTTGATGACGTCGAATTCCACGTTGTACAGCTGCCCGTCCTTGCGCTCCACCTTGCGCAGGTAGATGTCCTGCACCACGTCGCGGGTCTGCGCGTCGATGAACATCTTGCCGCGCGGGCTCTCGAAGATCTGACCCTTCATGGCGGCCAGCAGCGCGTCGCCGCCGCCCTGGCCCTTGGTGATCTTCAGCGCTTCGTAGATGACGCGCATGCCGTCGTAGCCGCCCACCGCCATGAAGTTGGGGCGCAGGCCCTTGTTCGCGGCGCCGAAGGCTTCCACGAATTTCTTGTTCAGCGCCGATGGATGCGCGGCCGAATAGTGGTGCGAGGTGACCACGCCGAGTGCGCCGTCGCCCATGTCGTTGAGCTGGTCGTCGTCGGTCACGTCGCCGGTGCCGATGAGCTTGATGCCGGCCTTGTCCATGCCGCGCTCGAGGAACTGCTTCATCACCGCCGCACCCGCGCCCGAGGGCACGAAGACGAACAGCGCGTCGGGCTTGGCGTCGCGCACCTTCTGCAGGAACGGTGCGAAATCGGGGCTGCGCAGCGGCACGCGCAGCTGCTCGGTGATCTTGCCGCCGTTGAAGGTGAAGCGTTCCTTGAAATACTTCTCGGCGTCGATGCCGGGGCCGTAGTCGCTGACCAGCGTGACCACGGTCTTGATGCCGTTCTTGGGGGCCCAGTCGGCCAGCGCCACCGAGGCCTGCGGCAGCGTGAAGCTGGTGCGCACGATGTACGGCGAGGCTTCGGTAATGCTCGACGTGGCCGCGGCCATCACCACCTGCGGCGTCTTCGACTGGGTGGCGATGGGCGCCGTGGCCAGGGCCGAAGGCGTGATGCCGAAGCCGGCCAGCACGTTGACCTTGTCGTTGACCACCAGCTCCTGGGCGAGGCGCTTGGTGACGTCGGGCAGGCTGGTGTCGTCCTTGACGATCAGCTGCACCTTGCGGCCGGCCACGGTGTCGCCGTTCTGCGCCATGTACAGGCGGGCGGCGGCTTCGATCTGGCGGCCGGTGGTGGCCTGCTGCCCGGTCATGGGCAGGATCAGGCCGATCTTGAAGGCATCCTGCGCCAGGGTCGAGCCCGCGGCCATGGCCGTCAGCGCGAGCGCCACGGCGTTAAAGATCCATTTGTTTTTCATGGTTTGTCTCCTGCTTGGTTTTGTTGAAGATGCGTAAAACGGGGGCCGGTCCACAGCCAGCCTCAGCTGTCTGAACGGTAGGCTGAATCTAACGTGATTTCGCCCACCACGCGCGACACACACGCGCAGATGCGCGTGTTTTTCTGCTTCTCGTGTTCACTCAGAAAGACGTCGCGGTGGTCGACCTCGCCCGTCACCGACACGATGTCCATGGCGCACAGGCCGCACTCGCCGCGGCGGCAGTCGGACAGCGTGGGCACGCCGGCGGCCTCCAGCGCGTCGAGCAGGCTGCTGCCGGTGGGCACCAGCAGGTCCACCTGGTGGCGCGGCAAGACCACGCGGAAGGCCTGCGGCGCGAAACGGCCGCTGCTGCCGAAGGTCTCGTAGCGCAGGTCGCCGAGGGGCCGGCCGGCTGCCATCCAGGCGCGGCGCGCGGCGTCGAGCATCGGCACCGGGCCGCAGACCACCATGTGGCCGCCGGCCGGCAACGCGGCGATCTCGGCATCGAAGTCGATGCGGTCACCGGCTGTGGACAACACGGTCTGCAGCGCATCGCCCAGCGCATCACGCAACAGCGGCGCATAGGCCAGTTCGTCCGCCGTGCGCGCGCCGTACAACATGCGCACCTGGCGGCCGTGGGTGGCCAGCCGGGCCACCGCCTGCGCCATGCCCACCAGAGGCGTGATGCCGATGCCGCCGGCCACCAGCAGGTAGGCCGGCGCCGTGAGGTCGAGCACGAAATGGTTCTGCGGCTCGCCGATGCGCAGCCGGTCGCCCACCGCCAACTGCCACATGGCGCGCGAGCCGCCGCGGCCGTCGTCCAGCCGTTTCACGGCGATGCGGTAGGTGTGGTTGGCCGAGCCGTCGGGCTCGCCCACCAGCGAATACGAGCGCAGCTGCGGCTGGCCGTCGACCAGCACCTGCACCGGCAGGTGGCTGCCCGGCGCGGCCGGCAAGGCGCGCTGCGCCAGGGGCTCGATGTGGAACTCGCGCACGGTGGGCGTGAGGTCGTGCAGGCTGTGCACGACGGCGTCGGTCCAGGTGTCGGTGCTGCGCATGGGGGCTCGTGAAAGTAATGCTGCGAGATCAAGTCAACGCTTGCGGATCAGCCGCACGCCCGGCACCGCGTGCAGGTGCTGGCTGCGCACGGCCTCGCGCATGTTGCTCTGGGCCAGGCGCGAGTGTTCGCGCATCAGGGCCTCGGCGCGGGCGCCTTCGCCGTGTTCGATCGCGTCGAGCACCTGGCGGTGCTGGTGCTGGGCCACCACGAACATGTCGCGGGCCCGCGGTGAATTGGCCTGCACCACCACGAAGCCCGAGGCCGACGCGAACGGCAACGCGGCCACGCGCTCCAGTTCACGGGCGATCACCGCGCTGCCGGCCATTTCGCTGAGCAAGGCGTGGAAACGTTCGTTCAAGGTCACGTAGCTGGAGAAGGCCTCGTCGTTCAAGGCCGACTGGGCCAGCAGGTCGTCGATCTGCTGCAGGCAGGCGCGGGCCTCGCCGAGCAGCACCGGGGCCACGCCGCGCTCGGCGGCGAGCCGGGCCGACAGGCCTTCGATGGTGCCGCGCAGCTCGATGGCTTCGGACACGTCGCGTTCCGAGAAGGTCTTGACCGCGAAGCCGCCGTTGGGCAAGGCCTCGAGCAGGCCTTCCTGTTCGAGCCGCACCAGCGCGGCGCGGATGGGCGTGCGCGACACGCCCAGCTTTTCGGCGATGGCGACCTCGGTGATGCGTTCGCCGCCGGGCAGCTCGCCGGCCAGCACCATGGCCCGCAGGCGCAACTGGGCCTTGACGGCCTGCGAGGCGCCGGCTTCGGCGGGGTCGACGGGATCGAGGCGGTCAACCACGGTGGACACTGGAACGGACGAGGCCATGGACATGCGGCGTTCGGCCCCGGCTCAGGCCGCCAGCCGCTGCTCGGGCCGGATCGGGATCACCGGCGGCCGCGTCGACTCGCGCGCCACCAGGTTGTCGATCAGGCGGCGGGCCCACATCGAACCGGCGTCGATGTTGAGGTTGTAGAACTTGTGGTCGGGGTGGTCCTGCATGGCCTGTTGCTGGGCTTCGAGCACGTGTTCGTCTTCGCGGAAGATGTTGGCCACGCCCTCGCGCAATTGGTGCGTGAGGCGTTGTTCGCCCAGGCAGTAGTTTCGCGCGAAGGCCCAGAAATACAGGCAGCTGCCGTCGGTCTC